>JANNGV010000612.1:0-3094 GCA_031404055.1 Chloracidobacterium sp. | reverse complement strand
AAAAGACAAGAGCAAATGCATTTGGCTGCTCGATCAAACGCGTAGCTGAATAAAAGCACGAAATGAAAGAATCCATTTGTCTTTGGACGAAAGCCGGCGTAAACGGCTGGCTATTTGTCCTTGTTTTGTCTGTAGCAGTCTTTGCTCAACGGCCGGTCGTTACGCCACCTGGGTCGACGGCGGGGCCAAGACCGTCTTCGCCCGTGGTCGTGAAGCTTGTCGATGAGGTCGCTTTTAAAAAGCTTATTGTGCCGAACGGTAAGCCGCTTTTGATCAACTTTTGGGCAACATGGTGCGATCCGTGCCGCGAAGAGTTTCCAGACCTCGTGAAACTTGATACCGAATATCGAGGCAAGATCGATTTCATAACCGTGTCGCTGGACGACCCGGAAGATATTGCGGTTGCGGTCCCGAAATTTCTCGCCGCAATGAAGGCTCAAATGCCGGCCTACTTGTTGAAAACCGCCGATGAAAGTGCGGTCATCTCGTCTGTTTCAAAGGATTGGCAGGGCGGCATGCCGTTCACCGTCCTTTTTAATGAGAAGGGTGAGACGAAGTATTTTCGTCAAGGAAAGGTTGTTCTTGAAACGCTGCGTGTCGAATTGAACAAGCTTACGCCGCCCGCCATTCCTTAAAAGTTCGTACGGGCCGTTTGCTGTTTTCTCCCTTTTGTTTTAGTGTCATCAGTGCAACATTAGTGCAATTTCAATACAAAGGAGGATTTTATGCTACGAAAGATAGAAGATTTCCAGAAGGATTGGGCCTACGAGGCCGAGGCAACGGGCAAAATTCTTAATGCCCTGACAGATGCATCTTTGAATCAAAAGGTTAATGAAGACGGGCGTTCGCTTGGCTTTCTTGCTTGGCACCTTACGCAAACGCTTGGTGAGATGCTCGGCCTGGTCGGGCTCAAGGTCGACGCTCCTGGATTCGACGCAGCATGCCCGACATCCGCCGCGGAGATCGCCGCCGCGTACGAAAAGGCAGGGAAATCGGTAACGGAACAGGTCGGTGCAAACTGGAATGACGAAACGCTTTTACAGACCGATGAGATGTACGGCGAAACCTGGTCCCGCGGCCTGACACTGTTTTATCTTATCGCTCATCAAGCCCATCACCGCGGTCAGATGACTGTCCTGATGCGCCAAGCAGGACTGCCAGTTCCCGGAGTTTACGGTCCCGCTAAAGAAGAATGGGCCGCAATGGGAGCACCGGCAATGGCGTAGTTGTAGCAGCCCGTGCGTAAGCAAAGGCGGAACATTCAGCGACCGATTACGTCCATGCTTACGCTCGGGCTTCTTCACCAATAACGATCATTTTATAAAGAGTTTATGCCATCGGATTTGATAAAAATATCCGAAACGCATAAACTCCTTTGTTTATTTCTATCGCCGATTTTTAGCTAAGAGTAAACAATGACCGCCATTACACCTGAGATCATCGCCCAACACAACCTCACACCCGAAGAATACGCAAAGATCGTTGCGGTGATGGGACGCGAGCCGAACTATACCGAGCTGGGTATCTTCAGTGTGATGTGGTCGGAGCATTGCTCGTATAAATCGTCACGCGTGCATTTGGGACGCCTGCCAACTTCAGGTCCGCGGGTCATCGTGCCTCCCGGTGAAAATGCGGGTGTCGTCGATATAGGCGATGATTGGTGCGTTGCGTTCAAGGTCGAATCGCACAATCACCCAAGTTTTATTGAGCCTTTTCAGGGAGCGGCCACCGGCGTCGGCGGAATTTTGCGCGATGTTTTCACAATGGGCGCCCGGCCGATAGCGGCGATGAACAGCCTGCGGTTCGGACCTCTCTCGAAGGATGAAGGCGGAAGGATGAAGGATGAGTTCCAAGCCGAAGAATCAACGTCCGACTCATCCCACATCCCTCATCCCTCATCCCTTGTGCACAACCGCAACAAGGCGATATTAAAAGGCTGCGTCGAAGGCATCGGCCACTACGGCAACTGTTTTGGTGTCCCGACTGTCGGTGGCGAGGTTGTGTTCGACGAATCCTACAGCCTGAATCCGCTTGTAAACGCCTTTGCATTGGGGATCGTCAGGAAAGACCAGATATTTTTCGGCAAAGCTGAGGGAATCGGTAATCCTGTGCTTTACGCAGGTGCGAAAACCGGTCGTGACGGCATTCACGGGGCGACGATGGCCTCGGCCGAATTCGACGATGCGGCTTTGGAAAAGCGTCCGACGGTGCAGGTCGGCGACCCGTTTTTAGAAAAACTGCTTCTCGAAGCGTGTCTCGAAGCAATGCGGAGCGGTGCAATCGCCGGTATTCAGGACATGGGAGCCGCCGGGCTTACATCTTCGTCCGTCGAAATGGCCGCCCGTGCCGGAACCGGCCTCGAACTCGATCTGACACTCGTCCCACAGCGTGAAACCGGCATGACGGCCTACGAGATGATGCTCTCCGAATCGCAGGAGCGTATGCTGATCGTCGCCCGCACAGGCCGCGAGAAAGAAGTGATCGAGATCTTTAATAAATGGGAACTTGATGCGGTTGTAATCGGCAAAGTCGTCGAAGGCAACCGCCCATTCTGCCAGCCGCCGCCATGAATCCAGACAATGCAAGCCCGCGGTTTCTCTCTCGCCTCCTTCGGCCTGATCACATCCAGCTTCAAACTCCGCTCGCCCGCTTTGCCGTACTCGACATCCGCTTGCACGTCGACCTTCTCCCGCAATGCTGCCGGACTTTGCCGCTGGGCGAGCGCGGATGAGGAAGAAACAAAAAAAACCGCCGCCACGACGAATAGCCAATGACGCATCAGCATGACAAACGCTCCCGATGTGTTCCTTTAAGCCGACCAGAAAATAGTCGCCAGTTAGATGAACGAAGAAACGAGATTATTGCCCGGCAGCTAGCCGATTGGAAGAGTCCGCCTCGCAAGCGAGACAGCAAAGATTAAGCCGCCGTCTTGATCGGCCCCTTCGGCGTGCGCAGCTTGAACAGGCCGAAGATTTCGCCTTGATTCAGGCCAGCGCTCGATGCGCCGCCGGTCTGGTCGATGACAGCCGAGAAGAGTTCGCGCTTGTGGGCGAGGACTTCGTTGATGCGCTCTTCGATGGTGTTGAGCGCAAGC
>JANNGV010000611.1:0-7747 GCA_031404055.1 Chloracidobacterium sp. | reverse complement strand
CATCGATGCCCATCGCGATCGACAACGAGATGCCCGCGAGTCCCGGCAACGTGAAGGTGCCGTCTATGGCCGCCATGATCCCGAAGATCATCAGCGTGCTGATCGAGAGCGCGATGCACGCGACCAAGCCGGCAGCGACTTTGCCGTAAACGCATTTTTTTGGTTTAATTTGGAAGTCCTTCTCAATAACAAAGGAGATCAATAATTTATGAGACTACGATTGTTCGTTTTCATCATTGCATCGTTTGCGGCTTTTTCGTGCGGCGGCCCGGCAAATCAGAGCGGTCCTAACACGACGCAGAGCGGTTCAAACTCTACGACCGCTGATCCGGGTAAGAAAGTAAAGATAGGATTCTCGATGGCGACTGTTAAAGAGGAGCGATGGCAGCGGGACAGGGATGCTTTCGAGGCCCACTGCAAGAAGATAAGTGTCGAATGCGTGATAACGGTCGCTGACAACAGCTCCGATCGGCAGGCGAACGACGTAGACAACCTTTTGACACAGGGTGTAGACGTGCTAGTAATCGCCCCGCAAAATGCGACGCAGGCCGCATCGCTGGTAGATAAGGCAAAGACCCAGAATGTGCCAGTTATCAGCTATGACCGCCTGATCGACTCGGATAAGATCGATCTCTACATTTCGCACCAGGTTCCGGTAATTGGCCGAAAGATTGCCGAATACGCTCTGCAGAAAGTACCAAAAGGCAATTACGCAATGGTTTACGGAGCTCCGACGGATAACAATGCAACCATATTGAAGCAGGAGCAACTGGCCGTCCTTCAACCCGCGATTGACCGCGGCGACATAAAGATAGTCGCCGACCAACCTATAACGGACTGGAAGGCTGACCTTGCTTTGAACTTCGCCGAGAACGCGTTAACGAAGAATAATGACAACATACAGGCATTCGTTGTTTCCAATGACGGTATGGCCGGCGGCGTAATATCGGCCTTGGGAAAGAAAGGATTGGCGGGCAAGATACTGGTGACGGGCCAGGACGCAGGCCTGGAAGCTTTACAAAATATCGCGGAGGGCAAGCAGACGATGACGATATACAAAGCGATAATTCCCCTTGCCAGCGGAGCGGTCGATGCGGCTGTAAAACTAGCGAAAAAAGAACCGCTCACGACCACGCCATTTAAAAACGTAACCGGAAAGGAAGTGCCGGCGATTTTGCTCGAAGTTGTTACGGTCGATAAGGACAATTTAATGACTACCGTGATCAAAGACGGTTATGCAAAATACGAAGACGTTTATAAAAACGTGCCGGAAGGCGATCGGCCAAAACGGCCGTAAGCAGCGGCTTTATTATGGATGAGATGGTTTTAGCCTGTGATCTGGGCGGAACAAACCTACGAATGGCGTCCGTCAACGCCAGCGGCCGGCTGCTTTATCGCGCCGAGGCTGATACCCCGCGGCATTCCGACGCAAGCAAGATTGTCGATACGGTGATTGGCTTGGCGTCGAAGTGCCGGGCCGAAAGCGGTCAATGCGTTCGCGGACTCGGAATCGCCGTACCCGCAATTATGCATCCGAATGAGGGCAAGATTTTTAGCTCGCCCAATTTGCCGGAACTGAACGGGTTTAACCTCTCAGAAGAATTGACCAGACATCTCGGCCTGACCGTAACTCTCGAAAACGATGCCACGGCTGCCGCAATAGGCGAAAACTGGTTAGGCGCTTCACAGGGATTCGACAGTTCGATATGCGTTACGCTCGGCACCGGCGTCGGCGGCGGCATCATAATAAACGGCGAGCCTGTCCGCGGCCCGGATGGAACGGCGGGCGAAATAGGCCATATCTGCGTAGAGCCGCTGGGAGCTCCATGCGGATGCGGCAGTGTCGGCTGCCTTGAGCAGTATTCGTCAGCAAGCGCCATAACGCGAATGGCGACCGAGTTGATGGACGAGTTTCCGGGATCGACTCTTGCCGGTAAATATCCATTCAACGCTCTGGAGGTTTACGAGCATGGCGTTTCCGGCGATCCGCTTTGTATAGAAGTTTTTCGGCGGGCGGGCGTCTATCTGGGCATCGCCCTTTCGGGGCTGATAAATGTTTTGAATCCTGAAGTGATAGTGATAGGCGGCGGGGCGGCCGAGGGTTGGGAATTGTTTATCGGGCACGTCCATGCTGAAATAAAGAAAAGAGCGTTTCAACAGCCGGCTGAACGTGCTAGAATCGTTCGCGCAGCCCTTGGCGGCGATGCGGGCATCATCGGTGCGGCTCGGTTGGCGTTCGGAAAAGCGGCCTGATCCGGCGATCTTAAATCCAATATTTCAACCGATCATATTATGGATGTTTACCATAAAATCTTAACGAAGATCTATGAACTGACTGGCGGCAGGGATTCGGTTGACGTGGATCTCAACGATCTGCTAAAACAGGAAGGCTTTTTCTCGAACATCGATAACATCGCCATGCACCTAACCACGGAGAGTTGGGTGGCGGAAACACCCCGGCCGCGGGTTGTAAAGCTGACGCATTGGGGAGCCGCCGAAGCAAAACGAGTGCTCTCAAACTCGCCGGACACAGCCCGCGAGCTTAGCAAGGATGCAAAAAGGCTGCTGGCCGATTCACGCGAATTGATCATTATGTTGGAGGAGTTCGCGGTTTCGCCGACCGCCGCAAATTTTAAGACGGTCGAGAAACGATTTGCGGACCTTACGGTTATTTTTGCGCGTATAAAGGAGAATATATAGGTCGGCGCTTGCTTATCAGGGAAATTTTCCGGTATAATCATCGTTTCGTGCGATGCATAAGACGTGTCTAGTGGGTTTCGCACCCACTTTTTATTTTGGGCTAAAGACCATGGAGAACGGTTCGATTGAAGGGAGTATTCGCCGTATTGCCGAAGAAGCAGCAGGAGTTAGCGGTGTCGAATTTGTCCACGCCGAGGTCGTAGGCTCTAAGCGGAATCTAACCGTACGGGTTTATATAGACAAGCCCGATGGGGTGACTCTTGAAGATTGTTCGGCCGTTTCGAAGCGGATGGAAGCAACACTCGACGCCGACGATTTTATTCCGTCGGCTTATTTGTTGGAAGTTTCTTCGCCCGGTCTCGAACGCGATCTTTACAGCATTGCCGATTTTACGCGTTTTATCGGACAGCGTGTGAAGGTGAAGCTGGCAATTGCCGTTGACGGACAAAAGGTGGTTATTGGCCGCATCGCCGCTGTAGAAGATGGCGAAATAGTTATTGAAGAAAAAACACGCGGGATGGTCAGGTTTCCTTACGCGGATGTTAGCAAGGCGAATTTGAGGGTTGACCTCGAACAGGAATTTAAGAAGCGTTGATTGTGGAGTTTGGCCGCAGGGCCGGCGAAAAGTCATTCGATATCGAACAGTTAATTTATGACATCATCGATCGGACAGAGTATTGAAGCATTGTGCACGGAGCAGGGACTTGATCGCGATATGGTTATCGAGGCCATGAAGGACGCGGTGAAAGCCGCTGCCCGCAAGCAATTTCGCAATCAGGATAAGACGGGCGAGAGCATTCAGGTTGAATGGAATAACGAGGAAGGGATGATCGAGATCTCGCTGCAGATAGTTGTGGTAGAAGAGGTCGAGAATCCGTCCGCCGAACTTTCACTGGAAGAAGCTCAGGAACTTGCCGGCGATGAGATCGAATTGGGCGACATGCTCCAAATACCGCTGCCGCAGGAAGAAATGGGACGCATCGCCGCTCAAACGGCCAAGCAGATCCTTGTTCAGAAAGTGCGCGAGGCTATACGCGAGAAGGTTTACGACGAGTACGTGGACCGTAAAGGCGAACTAATCAATGGAACGGTCAAACGCTTCGAACGCGGCGACATGATAATCGACCTCGGCAACAATCTCGAGGCAATATTGCCGAAACGCGAGCAGTCACGCGGCGAGATCTGGAATCAGGGCGAGAGGACACGCGTTGTCATTGTAGATGTTTCGAAGGATCAAAAAGGCCAGCAGATAAGGGTTTCCAGAGCGTCGTCGGAGCTTGTCAAGCGGCTGTTCGAGATGGAAGTTCCGGAGATTTATGATGACACGGTAGTGATCAAATCGGCCGTTCGCGAACCGGGCGACCGGGCCAAGATTGCCGTCACGTCAAACGAAAAGGATGTTGATCCGGTCGGAGCCTGCGTCGGAATGAAAGGTTCGCGAGTGCAGTCTATCATCAAAGAGCTTCGCGGGGAGAAGATCGATATCATCGAATGGTCGGATGAGCCGTCTGTATTTGCTGCGAACGCTCTTTCGCCGGCGAAGGTTTCTCAGGTCCGCATTACCGACATCAACAAACGCAAGATGGAGGTAATCGTTGGCGAAGACCAGCTAAGTTTGGCCATCGGCAAGAAAGGGCAGAATGTGCGTCTTGCGACACGCCTTGTTGGCTGGGACATCGACATAGTCAGTGAAGAAGTGCTGAAGAAGGAAATTGCCCTGCAAATGGGCAAGATGATGGCGTCAGGCGAGGCGGTGCCTATTACAGCGTTAGAAGGAGTTTCCACCAATCAGGCTGAAACTTTGAGTGAAAAGGGAATAACGGACGTTGAAGCGCTGGCGGCGACATCGATCGATGATCTCGTAGACACGCTCGACGTCAGCTTCGATCAGGCGGAAGCGATACTCGCGTCAGCAAAAGCGATCGTCGAAGCCCGCAATTTGGAAGTCGCCGAACCGGAAGCCGAAACTGCTCCCGAGGATCATGCAGAGGCTGAAGTATCGACCGAAACCGAATCATCTGCGTCAGTTGAGCCGACGGAAGAAGCGGTTGAACCGACGGAAGAAGCGGCCGAAGTGGCTGATTCCACTGAAGAGTCGAATCAAGAAGAAGTCGTCTCCGTTTCCGACGATACTCCTGTTGAAACCGCTGCCGAAGGTGATCTAATTGAATCTTCGGAAGAAGAGCCGACGGAAGAACAACCGAAGAAAGAAGTGAAAGCCGAGCAAGCGGCTGATTCAGAAGAAAGCGCGGCGGCGGATGAACCGTCCGATGATACCAAAACGGAAGAGGCCTGATCTTCTTTTGAAAACGTTGGGTGCGCTGAGATAGATCATCGCAATGGCCGCGGATTTAAAAACCGGGATCGCAATTAACCGGTGCTACTAACAACTAAATATGCCGATTGGTAAAAAAATACGGATCTATGATCTGGCACGCGAACTGAAACAAGACGCCAAGCGCGTCATGGAAGAACTGCGCCGCGAGGGCGCGGACGTGAGCGTGCCTTCCAATTCCGTTAGTCCCGAACTTGCGGAAAAGATCCGGCTTCGTTATTTCCCGAAGGCTGACGTTGCACCAAAACGGGCTATCAAGATCATTAAGGCGAGCAAAAAAGAGGATTCGCACGAGGTCGAAGAGACAGAAACTCCGACGATGGTGTCCGAAGAAGTGCCGACCGAGGTGGAAACCATCGAGCATGTTTCAGAACCGGAGATCGTCGAGCAACCTCTTGAAGAAGAAGCGGAAGAAGCGAAATCAACCGGCAAGCCGCGCAGTGTTTATAAACTTCAAAAGAAGGCTGCCGCCCCGGTCGACGCCAATGGCGGAACCGCCGATTCAGGCGAATTGGAAGATGCAGACAGCGACGGCTCTGAAGTTGCCGATACTGCGATATCCCCATCGCTTGAGACGTTGGATGAAGAGGCCGTTTCGGGCGAAACGGCCGGTACTCCCGCGGTAAAAGCGACAACAAATCGAATTCTCCGCCCATCTGGCACGCAGATCAAGCAGCTTACACTTACCCGCGATGCTCTTGAAAAAGGCGTCAAGCCCGGCGAACGCGTTGTCAGCGAAGCTCCGACGAAGACAGGAAAGCTTGTCACCGAGCCGACGCGGGATGCCAAAGGCAGACGAACCGACCTTCGCGGCACACCGGGCGAAACGGCGGCTCCGCAGATGACATACACGCCTCCGGCGGACAATCGCCGCAGGCCGGGCCGTTCAGGCGGGCGAAAAGGCAAGGATGCGAAGGGCAGATTTGCCGAACGCGATCAGGACACGCCACGCTTGCGCACGATTGAAGAAAGGGTTGCCGACCAGGTCGGAAAGCGTGAGGCGGGAGAATTGACGGCGGTCCGTTTGACGGAAGGTGCGACCATTCGTGAATTTGCCGAAGCCCTCGGAATCACTCCACGCGACATCGTGCAGCTTCTTATCAAGCGCGGTGTTTTCGCGACGCTTAATCAGCCGATGGGCGAGAAAATGGCGACCGAGATGGGCCTCGATTTCGGCTACGACATCAGCTTTGTGCCGTTCGAAGAAATGGTGATCGAGCAGGAATTCGAAGAGCTGATCGCTTCCGAGGCCGATGATGAAGAGTTGCCGCGTCCGCCGGTTATCACGGTCATGGGCCACGTTGACCACGGAAAAACCTCGCTTTTGGACGCAATCCGTTCGGAGAACGTAGCCGAAGGCGAAGCCGGCGGCATTACACAACACATTGGAGCCTACAGCGTTTTTGTTCCAAACTCGGACAATCCCCAAGAGCCGCGACGCGTGGTTTTCCTGGATACGCCCGGTCACGAAGCGTTCACCATGATGCGTGCCCGCGGTGCAAAAGCTACGGACATCGTAATTCTTGTAGTAGCGGCGGACGACGGCGTCATGCCTCAGACGATCGAAGCTGTCGAGCATTCAAAGGCTGCCGGTGTGCCAATAATTGTCGCGATCAATAAGATCGACAAGCCCGACGCCAATCCGGATAAAGTGAAGCAGGGACTGGCAGCTCTTGGGCTTCAGCCGCTTGATTGGGGCGGTGACGTGGAAATGGTGGCGGTGTCCGCAAAGAAACGTGAAAACCTGGACACGCTGCTCGAAACGGTTTTGCTGCAAGCCGATATTCTGGAATTGAAGTCGAGCCCGACCCGGCGTGCAGCCGGTGTCGTTCTCGAAGCGAAATTGGATAAGGGGCGCGGAGCGGTCGCAACGGCGTTGGTCCAACAGGGAACCCTGCGGGTAGGCGATCCGTTTATTGTCGGACAATTTTATGGCAAGGTCCGGGCAATGTTCTCGGATCGCGGTGAGATCGTGACGGAAGCTCCGCCGGCGACACCGGTTGAAATTTTAGGATTGCAGGGTGTTCCGCAGGCGGGAGACTCGTTCCAGGTTGTTTCGGATATCGACCGTGCCCAGACGATCGCGGGCCAGAGACAGATGCATGCCCGTCAGGCCGCAATGCTCAAGACGACGAAACGCGGTATCGAATCTCTGGGCTTGGCCGAGATCAAGGAACTGTTGGTTATCTTGAAAGCCGACGTACAGGGTTCGGTCGAAGTTCTAAAGGGCACGCTCGAGAAGCTTTCGACCGAGAAGGTCAAGGTGCGTGTTATTCGCGCGGGCGTAGGAGCCATTGCCGAGTCGGACGTGCTGCTTGCATCGGCAACGCAGGTGGATGATGTTTCGACCGCCGTGGTTATCATCGGATTTAACGTCAGGCCCGAAGCCCGCGTAGCGGACATCGCCCGGCACGAGGACGTCGATATCCGCCTTCACTCGATCATTTACAAGGTCGAGGAAGAGATCAAGGCCGCGAGGATCGGAATGCTCGACGCAATCGAGAAGGAAGTCATTTTGGGCAAAGCGCTTGTGCAGGAAACGTTCAAGGTCTCAAAGGTCGGTGTCATTGCGGGTTGCCGCGTTACCGATGGCGTCATCAAACGCCAGGCCAAAGCAAGGCTTATTCGTGACGGCGTTGTTGCCTGGGAAGGCGAGATTGCGACGCTCAAGCGCTTCAAAGACGACACGAATGAGGTCAAACAAGGCTTTGA
>JANNGV010000610.1:0-6113 GCA_031404055.1 Chloracidobacterium sp. | reverse complement strand
AAGGCCGGACTATCGAAGAATGCCGAATAAATCTGGCGGCGGCAATCGAATTGATACTTGAGGACCGGCTTGACGACGCTCTGCGCGGTTTGCCCACAGAGGCCATCCGCGAGACGGTTGAAGTCGGAGTATGAAACGCGGATCACTATTACGTCATTTGCGTAGGCACGGCTGCTATCTGAAACGCGAGGGCAAGGAACATTCGCTTTGGTGCAATCCTCTGACCGGCAAGACAGAAGCTGTGCCACGACACAACTGAAGTTCCGAACCTTCTCGCAAAGAAAATTTGTAAAAATCTTTCGATTCCGACGCCTTAGACGCATAAAATGATTTTTCTAGCAGACCTTGTAAATCCAAACGCAAACATCTCTGTTGTTCTGCCAGAAATGGTTGTCGCTCTCGCGGGCATCGTCGCGATGGTTTACGACAGTTTTTTCCCAAAACAGCGTCGTGTAACTGGCATCGTCTCGCTTGTCGGGCTTTCCGTATCGGCGGTTTTGCTGGCGACGATGTGGACCGGCACGGCCGGGCTCCCTTCGGCATCGTGGAACGGAATGATCGCCCACGACAACCTGCGAATGGCGTTTTTGTTTGTTTTTTTGTTCGTCACGGCAATGACGATCCTGATCTCGACCGTTTGGGTCGATAACGAAAAGATCGCGGTCGGTGAATACCACGCTCTGCTTATGTTCGCGACCTTCGGCATGATGCTGATGGCTTCGGGAAACGATCTTGTCGTTATCTTCCTCGGCCTCGAAACGCTTTCTATCGCAACGTATGTAATGGCGGGCTTCCGCAAATCGGACCTGAAATCGAACGAATCGGCAATGAAATATTTCATTCTCGGCTCCTTCGCCTCGGCATTTTTGCTTTATGGAATGGCGTTGATCTATGGTGCGACCGGCTCGACAAATTTGACCGAGATCGCCGCAAAAACAGCGGACGCCAACTTCCCTGCTCTTTTATTGATCGGAGCCGCGATGCTCATCATCGGCTTTGGCTTTAAGGTCGCGACCGTTCCCTTTCACATCTGGACGCCCGATGTTTACGAAGGCGCCCCAAGTCCGGTCACCGGCTTTATGGCGACCGGATCAAAGGCGGCGGCTTTCGCCTCGTTCCTGCGTGTATTCGTTCTCGGCTTTCCGCTCATCGCCGGTGTGCAGGCGTCGGGTTATCTGCATGAGACGTGGATAACGGCGTTGAGCATAATGGCTATCCTGACGATGACGGTCGGCAACGTCGCGGCGATGATGCAGAACAATATCAAGCGGATGCTTGCCTATTCGTCCATCGCACACGCCGGTTACGCTCTTGTCGGATTTCTAGGTGCAGGTGCGGCCAAAACGCCCGCCGACCGAGACGCGGCTATCGCATCCGTCGCGTTTTATATGCTCACCTATTCGATAACAAACCTCGGAGCGTTCGCGATAATCACGCTCCTGGGTCAAAAAAACGATCGCCGCACAGAATTCGACGATTACAACGGCATCGGCTTCAAATCGCCCGTGCTGTCTTTTACACTGTCGCTGTTCATGCTCAGCCTTTTGGGAATCCCGCTTACAGCCGGATTTATGGGCAAGGTTCTGGTTTTCCGCCCGGCACTCGAAGCCGGAAACGTCTTGCTTACGATAGTCGTGGTTGCGGCTGTACTTAATACGGCTATCTCGGCCTACTATTATTTGCGGTTAATCGTCGTCATGTTCTTTCGCGAACGCACGACGCAGTGGCTCGAGCCCAAAATGCCCCTCGGCCTTGCCGCCGCGCTTTTGATCGCTGTCATCGGCGTATTTTATTTCGGCCTTTTTAGCGACAGCGTGATCGAGAAATTCTCGGAGCAAACCCGCACGGTCGGAGCATTAACCAAATAGCCGCAGATGTTCACCGAACTTGACGTTGAAAGCTGGCCCCGCAAAGCGGCATACGAGTTTTTCAAGGAATTCGAAGACCCGTTCTTTAACTTCGCGGGCAATATCGACATAACCAACCTTTATCGATTCTGTAAGCAAAACAACCTCTCGATATCGCTCGCAATTCTCTACTACACATTGGTCGCGGTCAATGAAATACGTGAGTTTCGAATCCGTCTGCTGGATGGAAAGCTTGTCGAATTTGATACTATCCACGCGACGCAGACTATCCTCAACGCGGACGAAACTTTCTCGTTCGCTTATTTTGAAATGCGTCCCGATATCTTCGCGTTCGATGCCGCGGGCAAAATTGCACTCGAAAAATATAAGTCGTTGAAAACTTTTGATGTCGAATCCGACCGCACCGATTTGATCTATTGTTCGGTTATTCCGTGGGTTTCATTCACAAGTTTCAAGCACGCGAGCCGGCTGGACCGCACACAAACAATCCCGCGCATCGTTTTCGGCAAGATATTTGACGACGGCCCCGCGAAGAAAATGCCGCTCTCGGTCGAGGCAAATCACATGATAATGGATGGATTTCACGTCGGCAGGCTCTTTAATCTTGTCCAGGAGGCGGTAGATCAACCGTAAGCCCGGTGCTCAGGCATTTTAAAATTTCATGGAGACCGCTTTGGCAATTAGGGAAATACTCGCACGCGATTGGATACCGCTGATCTATCGCGAAAAGGTTCGCACGCAGCGAACACGATCATTCGAAATGGATATACCGGAGCGTGAAAACACGGCCGAGATACTGCATACGCTTCTCGGAATCGAGCTAAAGGTTGGGAAAAGGCGTTTTAGCTGTCCTGACCTGGCGACCGCACGATATCTGCGGGTCTTTGCCCGCATCGGCTGCCGAAATATCGCCATCCCGTATGACATCACAAAAATCTCCGTTTTGGCCGACGAATTCGAGGTCGGTTGGCACAAACTGCTGCTTATCCACGATAAAAACACCGCTCAGAAATCGCCGCAGGCAAAGGGCCGCATGCGTTCGGGCCTGGTCCGCGAAATACGCAATGAGATCGCCGATGTAGGTGCCGGCGGCACGATGCCCGAGTTCAAAAATTCGACCAGACAAAGAAATTCCTGATATAATCATCTTAGTTTTGGAAATTGCCGTTTTAATTTAACGGCAATTTCCTTTAGTATTAACGTTTATGTTAGATGGATTGGCAGAGACAACGGTATCGGAAGAATTACCCTTCCCGTATAACAAGCGGGCCTTTTGCCGTTATGAGCCGATCGAGAAGAAGATCGAGCACGCCAGCGTATTGATCGTTAACAGCCTTCTGCGTTACGAATCAGACCTTTCACCGCTTGCCCGCGAAGAGTGGAACGGAACGACCGAGAGCAAGCTTAAATTCGAGCGAAAAGTTTCGGGCATGGCGTGCAATAACATCGCCAATAATATCCTCCGTCTGGTAAAGCAGCCTAAAACACTAGCCGTTCATTTGTCCGAGGTTGAAGAAGCGGCTAAATCATTTTCGCCCGATGCTATCGTTTTGAGCGGCACGTTCAGCGATTTTGATTACTATAACCAGGATCATTTGTCGAAATTTGCGGATTTTGTCCGCCAGACAAAGATTCCTGTCCTTGCTATATGCGGAGCTCATCAGCTTGTCGCGGTAGCTTTCGGATCGGAGTTAAAAACGCTTGACGACCTTGAGCTTTCCGATAAGCGAACAAACCGGCTGGTTGAATATCAATACCGCTTCATAAAGATTGTAGACAACACCGATCCGATTTTTGAAGGCAATACGGACGAAAAATCGGGTATCTGGCAGGATTACACCAAGGAAGACGATATCCTCCGCGTCTGGCAAAACCACGGCGTGCAAGTCGACGGCGTCCCCGAAGGCTTCAAACTTCTCGCCACGTCATATCTCTGCAAAAACCAGATGATGGTCAAAAATAGCGGCGGCCAACTGATCTACGCCGTCCAGTTCCATCTCGAAAAATCCTTCGAAGACTGGTCAACAAATCCAACCCGCTGGGAACATCCGAACGAATCTCGCGACGGACGGATTTTGTTTGAGAACTTTCTGAAGCTTGCCCTCAAACACAGAAAAACCATCGCAACGTATTAGTCAATGCTTAGATTGGCAGGTTTGGCTTGCTGGACTGCAGAAAGAGGAATGCCCTGATCGAACGTCACCAGCCGCCCTTCATGCTTTACCGACAAAGCCAAGAGGTAAATATCGGTGAGGTGCCTCGACCCGTGAATGCGATCCGTCACAAAGATTTTTTCGTTACGCAGCGAGATATCGTCGGGCCAGAATTCGTGGTCGGTTCGTTCCGCGAAAGTACGCAGTCGGCCGATCAAATCTCCAGGCGTGAATTTGGCATTGCCGCTATAATTCGGATTGGACATTATCCGAACTACGCCGTTCTCCGTTAACGGACAACTCGCCCAGCCATATTCGATATTCGCCTCCCACCAAATGTGCGCGCGTTCGTGAAAAACGTGGTCGGGATCGAGCAGGGCGATGATGACATTTACATCCAGAATGGCACGCATCCGCCTACACTCCCTCCGAATCTATCAAGTTCTGAATATGCTTTTCGGTTACCACTTCGCCTCTTGAGGGAAGAAGCGGTACGCCGCCGCGCGATAAGAGTTTTTCGTTTGTGAAAGGGTTAGCTAAGCCGCGACGGGCCAACGTGGAGATAACTTTCCCAGCAGAACTATTCTCTCGTCGGGCCAACTCTTTAGCAGCTTCCAATACATCATCTTCGATATCTAAGGTTGTTCGCATGATATGATGCTATCGCATCATATCATCAAAGTCAATTTAGCAATTCTCCGGCACATTTCTCCAGCGAATTTTTTAAAAGCATATCGACGGCGGCGTTGAAATCGTCACCTGATTCTTCGAAGGCACGAAGTTGTTAGCCGGCTAACCTTCCGAACGAACGACACATTTTTTATTTGTAAGTTATGGATTTATTGTTATTATTTACGCCATGGACTATCGAGACATTATTACAATCGAACCGGGCAAACGAAGTGGCCAGCCGTGTATTCGCGGGTTGCGGATGACTGTCCAGGACGTTTTGGAATACTTAGCCTCTGGAATGACGGAAGCGGAAATCTTGGACGATTTCCCCGATTTGACTCACGAAGATATTCTGGCTTGTCTGGCATATGCGGCTGATCGCGAACGCCGCCTTGCATTGTTGCCGCAATATGAAATTGCTGTTTGACCAAAACCTGTCGTGGAGATTGCCCGCGAAACTAGCTGATCTATATCCCGAAAGCCAACATGTCCGAGACGCTGGATTGAAAGAATCTGAAGACGTTGAAATTTGGGAGTATGCCAAGTCGAACGGATTTGTAATTACGACAAAAGACGCCGATTTTCAACAGCGCAGCTTACTGTTCGGATATCCGCCAAAGGTTGTGAGACTTCGTGTCGGAAACTGTAAAGTGCAAGTCATTGAAGATTTGTTGCGTCGGCACTCAACTGCAATCCACACTTTCGACCTGGACGAGAGAAAAGCACTCCTGATGTTACCGGGAATGAAATCAGAATAGGCTAATCAAAACAATTCTCCGGCACATTCTCCAATGTATTTACCATCAGCATATCGACGACGGCGTTAAAGTCGCCGCCCGATTCTTCGTAGACTTTTAGCTGTTCGTCGGCGGAGGTCCCGCGGTCGAGAATGGTGTGGATGTGTTCAATCTCTTTACGCGAATCCAGCGGGTCTACGACGTCGTCTACAAATTCGAGCAACTCGCGGACAAGGTCTTTTACCGGTACTTCCTTTTGTTTTCCGAGATCGAGCAGCATGCCGTCCAAACCGTAGCGGATCGCACGCCATTTGTTTTCGAGGATCAAGCGGCGGTGATAGATGCGGAAACCTATGTTTCCTTCATTCAAAACCATAAGTTTCGCCACGATCGCCTGAAAAAGGGCCGCGATAGCGATCGTGTCGTCCACGCGTGTCGGAATGTCGCAAATGCGAAATTCGAGCGTCGGGAACAGGTAGTGCGGCCTGACATCCCACCAAATCTTCGAACCGTTCTGGATACAGTTCATTTTTACGAGGAGGTCAACATAGGCCTGAAATTGCTGGTACGATTCAAATGTATCGGGAATTTCGGTTCGCGGAAATTTCTTAAAAACCTCGCTACGATATGATTTCAATCCGGTGTTGAACCCGAGCCAGAACGGAGACGAGGTCGTCAATGCC
>JANNGV010000609.1:0-3050 GCA_031404055.1 Chloracidobacterium sp. | reverse complement strand
GACCGTATATTCGGTCACCGCCTGATCGATCTCGTTCAAATTGCGGTCAAAAGCGTCCCGCATTTTATTGTCCCACTGCTCACGTCGAGCCTGGACCCGCTTGTTCCAATAGTCGATGGCAGCCTGCTGCTCCTGAAGCCTCCGCATACGTGCCTGCTGCGGCGTATCGGTCAGGCCGACCTTGCTCAAAACTTTTTCAAATGTAGTCTGCGAAGCGTTCGACCGCGACGTGTAATCTTCAGCAGTCGGCTCGTAATAATTTTTGATACCGACAATGGTCAGCAGGGAACTGATGACAGCAATCCCCAGCACAGCCGACCCGATTTGGGAAAAAGTAAACGAACGGCCAAACCAGCCTTTTTCCGGCTCAGGGATAATCGGCTCGCGTTTCGCCTCGCTTTCGATAATATTGTTAATCCGGCACCAGAGGGCCTGTGAATTAGGCGGCAGAAGCCCGGCAGGTTTTTCGAACGTGCACGAATCAAGGATGACCGCAAAATCTTCGCAGATCTTCGCACAATCCACACAGACGGAAAGGTGCGTTTGGAGCGACATCGACGTGGTTTCATCGAGTTCGTTGTCCAAAAAAGGGCTAATATTTTCTTGACATTCGTCGCAAGTCATCTTGGTTGAGCGTTCACGCTTCAGCGTGCATCTTTCATAGCACTTGCTTGAACAGATGCGTCGTTAATCCTCCATAAAAGCATTTTCAATCTAGATAGATTAAGGGATGCCGTTGATGGTTGCCTTTTAAGCAGAAGTTTTTTGTTCTTTTTGTTTGATAAGCAAGCCGCGGAGCTTTAATCGGGCTTTATGCAGTTGGGATTTCGATGTTCCAACCGATATTTTCAGCAGTCTTGCCACCTCTTCATGCTCGTAGCCTTCGACATCGTGAAGCACGAACACGTTGCGATAGCCGTTCGGCAGTTCGGCGATCGCGTTTTTCAGAGCAATGCGGTCGACGACCTGCATCTTTCGCGGATTCGCCGTTCCGTTAACGGTCTGTTCTGGCATTTCGCCGTCTTCGGATGTTTTCTCATTCTTAACGCTCCGACGGCGGAAATGCATCAGCACCTGGTTGACCGTTAAGCGGTGCAGCCAGGTAGAGAATGCCGAATCGCCGCGGAAGCTGCCAACTTTTCTGAAAAGCTGAATGAATACTTCCTGCGTCAGATCTTCAGCCTCGGTCTGGCTACTTGTCATTCGAAGTGTGAGGCTATAAGTCCGGCGGTGATAACGCTGATAGATAAGCTCAAAGGCCGCTATATTACCGGTCGCCGCCATTTGGCAGAGGGCGAAGTCAGGAGCTGCCGGGTCTAAAACCGCGGCTTCTACCGCTGCCGGAGAATGAAACAAAGGCAGCTCTACGCTATCCTCGAAACCAAACGGAAGATCCTGCTCGATCGCCGCAGCGGTTGAATCCATGCTTACTCCTGGAAAGTTGCCGGTATTTAGAAAATCGTCGTTTGCTATGATGACCTACCTCCGAGACCGGGTTGCCTGACCGCCATAACCATCCGCGAGGTGCCGATGGTTCGCTGTAAACGGGATTTTATGACGAAAATGGAAAAAGGTAAAGCTATTTGTTCGGCAATCCACATTTTGTCGGGCGGGCCGTCTCAAAATATTCGAAGCCGCGCAACCTATGGCTTTGCGGCTTCGAATTAGTTTGCACAATGCCTTTATGGCTGCGGCACAAAATCCAAACTGGTCAGGTCATCGGTCAGGGACACGGTTTGCGATTGATACGTTAACCGCTTGTGCCGAACGTAGATCAAATAAACCTCGCCGGCCTGTAGGTCCGCGAAGCGATAATAACCGAAGGGATTCGTAACAGTTTACGGGACATACGGATTTTCTAGGCGAGCGTAAGTTCCATAACTTCTTCTTCTACCAGGAAAGTTAAGTTGAGCGTGCGGAGCGTGTTTACGACCAGCGGATCGAATCGTTTTCCGGCGTCGAATTCGAGGGAGCGAACCGCTTCATCGTGCGACCACGCGGAGCGGTCCGCGCGCGGCCGCCTCATCGTGTCGTATGCATTTGCCACTGCTATGATTCTTGCGTCAAGCGGTATCTGGTCGTTCGAATATCCGGATGGCTGGCCCGTGCCGTCAAAGTGCTCGTACTGAAAACGTAGGATTGAAACGATCTCTGAGAGGTCCGGTACACTGTCCAACATTTTCAAGCCTGGCTCAATGTGTGTTTTGACAACTTGCATTTCTTCGTGCGTCAACGGTGTCTCTTTCAGCAGTAGATGCTTTGGAATGCCGAAAAGGGCTGCCTCATGTAGAAAAGCGGCGAGCGAGAGGCGCTCAAGCTCCGGCCGCTCCATTCCCAGTTTCTCGCCGATTTGGACCGAATACTGAGCCGTCTGCTCCGCATGTTCGCGGGCTCCTGGCATCCTCATCTCCGACATTTTAATTACCACTTCGACGAAGCTGTCCGTCGTCGACTTCAGACGCGATTGCAGTCGTTCGTTATGAAGCTGAAGCTGGCGCTGTCCCTTAGTAGTTTCATAGTGCTGAAGCGAGCGTTTCACGGTTTGCTGCAGATCTTCGTTCACCCACGGCTTATTTATGTATTTGTAGACGATGCCCGAATTGATCGCGTCAACCAGAGCACCGGCATCGGTATAGCCGGTCAGCATTATCCGTACAGTCTGCGGCCGCATCTCGGCTGCCTGCTTCAGAAATTCACAGCCGGTCATTGTGGGCATTCTTTGATCGGATATGATCAATGCCACGTCGTGCACGGCAAGCAGCTCGAGAGCTTCGGCACCCGATGGCGCGGTGAATACCTCGTAACCGTTTCGAAACAGCCTTTCCAGTAATCTAAGGTTTGCGGTTTCATCGTCAACGAAAAGAATTTTATATTGCATGGGAGTTCTCCACTTGTAGATTAATATTTTCCGCACCACTAAAGGTATTAGCCCTTAGAGGCAGCGAAACCTTGAATGTTGTGCCTTTGCCGATCTCGCTATTAACATCGATGCGGCCGCTATGCCTGTCAACAATTCCAAAGGCTATGGATAGACCAAGGCCCGTGCCTTC
>JANNGV010000608.1:0-1636 GCA_031404055.1 Chloracidobacterium sp. | reverse complement strand
CAAACGACAGACGCAACCGTTTAACACTTTTTCTATTGTTCTTTTTTCGCCTCTTGTGCCTTTTTGCGGCTAATCAGGCTTTCCTCTATGCCCATCCTTACGCGCCAAAATTTGCGGGACCATTTAATAAAGCGCGAGATCGCGCCTGTATATGTTCTTTTCGGCGTCGAGACTTATCTTCGCGACAAGGCCGCCAAGTATATCGCCGATCTTTGTTTCAGCGCAGGCGAGATGCGTGATTTTAACGAGACCGAGTTCAGTCTCGACGTTTCGGACAATATAAGATCCGCACTCTCCGCCGCCGAACAGTTGCCGATGTTGGCCACAAAGCGTGTCGTCCGCATCACCGATGTACGCGTTTCGACATCCGCGATGAAGGACACTCTAAAAGAAGACGCAGAAAATATACTAACCGAATATCTAAAACGCCCATCGCAAAGCACTGTAGTAATTTTCGTCGCCAACGAGCTCAATGGCACCCGTAAGCTCGCAAAATTGCTTACCGGCAACTCACTCGCCGTCGAATTCAAACGCCTGGACAACGCAGAATTATTCAAATGGGCGGGCGATCATATCCGCGACGCCGGATCGGAGGCCGATGATCAAACAATCAGATATCTGGTCAATGTCGCCGGTGAAGACGTGCGGCGACTGACCAATGAGATCGAAAAGCTCTCGGCCGCCGCTTTGCCGGGTAAGCTGATCACAAAAGAACTTATCGATTCGCTCGTACCTCATTCCCGCGAGCTTTCAAATTTCGGCTTGACCGATAACCTTGTCGCCGGCCGCAACGCGGACGCGATACGCATTTTGCAAAAGATCCTGGACGACGGCACCGAGCCGCTGGCCTTGCTCGGCCTGATCTCATCGAACTACCGCCGCCTCCTGATAGCAAAAGAAATGCTCGCCCGCGGAGCGTCGCGCAGCGATGTCATCTCCGCATCGAAAGCTTACGGCAGCGGCCAGGACGCATTCCTCTCGCTCGCCCGACGTGTTGAGACAGCTAAACTCGTTAAGGCAATAGACCGTATAGCCAAAACAGACCTCGCCATAAAAACGTCCGTCGGCGGCAGCGGCCCGGTCGGCTCACGACTCCAGCTAGAAATGCTTGTCTGCGAACTCACCTTGCTTTGATGGAACGAATATTAAGAGGCTGGTCGGAAATCTTCTCCAGACCGAAGGCTCTGTTGGAAAACGGCGAATCTCGGTGGCTACCCAGTCGAAAAATGATCGGTAACTGAGGTTTGTAGGGGCAGCATACGTGGCTGCCCGTTGATCTCTTACCTGGGAAAGGCAGATCGGCGGGGACGGCCCTGCCCCTACAAAGTTTGCGGCGGTGATCAACCGGCCTTTTTTTTCCAACGGTTGGGTGTTAGATCGGTTCAACACTCAACCCTTTATTCAGATAGTGATACAGATCGTTGAAATCGAGCACCGCCCGATTCAGGATCAGCGGAAGCTGAGGAATATCGTTCGTATTTACAATCAGATTTAGGTTTCGCAGGAAGGCGTCGTGGGCGTTCATCGTCGTCCCGCCTTCTTCGAGCGAAACAAGGAACAGGCGTCGCCGTTCGGAGGAATACATCGCGTTCGCCTTTTGCTGCAATATCGCGGCACCACCAAATTCGGCCGCAAA
>JANNGV010000607.1:0-2136 GCA_031404055.1 Chloracidobacterium sp. | reverse complement strand
CTACACATCGTGCGAGCCTTGCCCAATGTGTCTCGGAGCAATCTATTGGGCACGGCCGGAACAAATATTTATGGCGTGCAATCGCAATGACGCAGCCAATGCCGGTTTTGACGACGCCTTTATTTACGACGAGCTTTGCTCTAAAGACTTTGAGCAAAGAAAGGTTCCAATCTTCAGCATTTTTCGTGATGAGGGCCGGGTCGTTTTTCAAGAATGGATAGACAAAACCGATAAAACCGCATACTAGGTTGTATTGACGTTTCGACATTCCCGATGAAAATGCTTCTCTTATTCCTTGTTGTTCAGGGTAAAGATTTAAATCCGACCATGGACGAAGAGGAATAAGAAGGAATGTTAGGAATTCTCGAAAAAATGTTGGATTCATTACGCATATTTCACTGGCCAAACAGAATATCAAAACCTACTATCCGAATGTCGAACACCTACTTTTATTTGCTGATCGCCCTGCTGGCCGGTGCGATGATGCCGACCCAAGCCGCCACCAATAATAAAATGGCGGCTTTTGTGGATAGCCCGATCGTCGCGGCGTTCGTGTCGTTCCTCGTCGGAACGGTTGCTCTGTTTATCTATATTCTGCTGTCGGGCGTTCCGCTCACCACCCTTGCGGGTGTCAGGGATGCACCTGCAATTGCGTGGGCCGGAGGATTACTCGGTGCATTTTTCGTTGCCGCCGCTGTGACGCTGGTGCCAAAGCTTGGCGTTGCAATGACCTTTAGCCTGATAATCGCCGGACAGATGATCGTGACAATTGTGATAGATCATTTTGGGCTGCTTGGAATTGAAGTTAAACCGATTAGCTGGCAGCGAATTGCCGGAATTCTGTTAATAACCGGCGGCGTAGCATTAATTAGAAAGTTTTAAGATATTAGCCCGCGAATTACGCGAATGAACGCGAATAAAACCAAAATGTTTCTTCGTCTTATTCGCGTATTTTCGCATAATTCGCGGGCTAATCTTTTTCGATGATCGAGTTCATCCTAAACAATCAAGATATCCAAACCGATCTCGCGGCCGGCATGACGGTGCTCGATTTTGTCCGATACTACAAGAATCTAAAAGCAACAAAGATCGGTTGTCGCGAAGGCGATTGCGGCGCTTGTACGGTTTTAGTCGGTGAACTAAAAGGCGAAAACGTTTCGTATCGCACGATGACATCCTGCCTCATGCCGCTGGCAAACGCGTCTGGGAAACACATTGTCACCGTTGAAGGAATAAATCCCGAAGACGGATCCCTTACGCCCGTGCAGCAGGCGATGGTTGACGAAAGCGGAACGCAATGCGGCTTTTGCACGGTTGGCTTTGTTATGTCGCTGACGGGATTTTGCCTTGACGAAACCGCGAAAACACCCGAGATGGCCGTTTCGTCTATCGACGGAAATATATGCAGATGCACAGGCTACAAATCGATCGAGCGTGCGGCGGCGGCGATCAGTCGGCAGTTGTCGGAAGGCGGTAAGCTATCGGCAAAACAAAGCTCCCAGGCTGTTTTAGGAGGGGTGGCATCCGCTTCGGATGACGGGGTGGTGCACGGACGGGGTGGTTCTATCATCTCGGCAATCGACAAGTTGATGGTTCCCGAGTACTTCGGCGATGTTGTTGAACGACTGCAGGCAATCAGCACCAACGGCAGTCCGCCTGCGAGAGGGATTGTGAATGCTTTTGTCGGCGGCGGCACAGACGTTTACGTTCAAAAGCCCGACGCGATGACCGAATCGACCGCCGCGCACTTGTTTTACGATGACGAGCTTCGCGACATTCGCGACGCTGGCGAATTTATCGAGATCGGAGCTTCCGTGACCGTCACCGATCTGCTCGAGTCGCCGGTTATGAAGTCGATATTCCCCGATCTGTACAAACATCTAAAACTCGTCTCTTCGACGCCGATCCGCAATATGGCGACACTCGCCGGTAATTTCGTCAACGCTTCGCCAATCGGCGACATGACCGTATGGTTTCTTTCCCTGAACGCCGAAATCGTCTTGAATAATGGCCGCGAGTTGCTGCTCAGGAAACTCTACCTCGGCTACAAGAAGCTAGACAAAACCCCAGACGAATCTATCAAAACGATTCGCTTCCGCAAGCCCGCCAAAGATTTCTATTTCAACTTTGAAAAGG
>JANNGV010000606.1:0-2583 GCA_031404055.1 Chloracidobacterium sp. | reverse complement strand
CCTTACTTTCGCCTGCCCCTCGAACATACGCCGAATATAGTGCGCGGAAATGCTCTGCGCGTTGATTGGCGCGATGTAGTCGGCGAACCGGACGACGATCTTTACATCCTTGGCAATCCTCCGTTTGTCGGTGGAAAAATGATGAATTTGGAACAACGGGCAGATATGGAGCTTGCTTGCTCCGATGTTCCAAATTACGGATTACTCGATTACGTCTGTGCGTGGTATATCAAAGCGACAAAATTCCTCGAAGACACGCAAATTAAGGTTGCTTTCGTTTCGACAAACTCCATCACGCAGGGAGAGCAGGTCGGTGTGCTTTGGCAATATCTTCTTAATCGCGGCGTGAAGATACATTTTGCTCACCGGACTTTTAAATGGAGCAACGAAGCCAGCGGAAAGGCAGCGGTTTTTTGCGTCATTATCGGTTTTGGCTTATTCGACTTTAAAAAGAAAAGGCTTTTCGATTATGAAACGCCTATTTCCGAATCGCACGAGATCGATGTTGGAAACATCAGTCCGTATTTGATTGATTCTGCGGACCTGGTTATTTCGAGACGACAAACACCGATCTCTGATATTCCCGGCATGAACTTCGGCAACATGCCTTTGGATGGCGGAAATCTTCTCATTTCATCACGCGCGGAACGGGACGAATTAATAGCAAAGGAACCAAAACTTGAGAAATACATTAAGAAGTTTACCGGATCAGAAGAGTTCATCAATAACGGCGAAAGGTGGTGCCTATGGTTTGTAAATATCGAACCAGGTGAACTGCGGTCAATGCCCGACGAGATCAAACAACGAATCGAAGCCGTCAAATTATTTCGCGAAAACAGCAAAGCTCCGTCAACGAGACGGTTGCAGAAACGCCATACCTTTTTAGAGATAGAAATTTGCCGGACAGTTATCTTCTGGTCCCATCAGTTTCGTCTGAACGCCGTCGTTTTGTGCCAATGGGTTTCTTTGGCAACGATGTGGTAACTAGCAACTTGTGTCTCATCGTACCAAATGCAACTACGTATCATTTTGGCGTCTTAACCTCGACGATGCACAACGCATGGATGCGACAGGTTTGCGGACGATTGAAAAGTGATTATCGGTATTCAAAGGATATCGTTTACAACAACTTTCCGTGGCCGTCGGAGCCTACCGACCGACAAAAACAGAAGGTCGATCAAACCGCGCAAGGAATCCTCGATGCTCGTGCAAAATTTGCCGGTGCGACACTCGCCGATCTTTACGATCCGCTGACAATGCCAAAGGAGCTGCTCGACGCGCACCGCGCGAATGACGAGGCGGTCGATGCGTGTTACGGCAAACGCGGTTTCAAGAATGAGCTGGAACGGCTGGAATTTCTTTTTGATCTTTACCGCAAGTTTACAGAACCTTTAGCAGTGGCCGAGGAACAGGCAACTCGAAGAGCGCGACGGCGACGCAGCTGACAAAGAACTCTCTTAGCTGAAGCTGTCCGGGCAGCTTGCCCGGACGGCTTTCAGTTCAAAATAACTATTTACCAGTTGCTGCCTTGCTGCCGGAGGGTTTAGCTCCCGCCGCCGCTCCGGGTTTGAGGACAACCTTGGTCCATCCCTTATCGCGCTCGTTAAAATGCTTGTAAGCGTTCGGCGCCTCTTCAAGTGACAGAGAATGCGAAACTATCCACGAAGGCTTGGCTTTGTCCGCGTGAATCAGATCGCGTAGGTAACGATTATAAGCCTTAACATTAGCCTGGCCGGTTGCCAATCGCTGGCCTTTGAACCAAAATTGCCCCCAATCAAAAACGATCTTGCCCACCTTTTGCAGCTTGTCCTCGGCCTTCGGGTCGACCGGTATAAAGACTCCGACTACGCCGATGCCGCCCGTTGCCCGCACAGAGCCGACGAGATTGTTCATTGTAATATTCGGATCTTCGTCGCCGCTGGAATCATGCGCCTGATACCCGACGCATTCGCAGCCGCGGTCCGCTCCCTCGCCATCGGTTAGATCCAAAATCTGTTCGACCGGCGAGCCGTCGGAGAAATTGACCGGAATTGCACCTACCTTTTCGGCCAGTGCCAGCCGGTCGGCGTGTTCGTCAACTATGATAATTTTGCTTGCACCGATTATTTTCGCCGAAAGCGCCGCCATAAGCCCGACAGGCCCGGCACCGTAGATAACGACCGATTCGCCCGGCTTCAGGCCCGCAAGCTGAGTAGCGTGCCAACCGGTCGGGAAAATGTCCGATAGCATTACGTAATCGTCTTCTTTCTCTTTTGCGTCTTCGGGTAGTTTGAGACAGTTGAAATCCGCATAAGGAACACGGAGAAATTCCGCCTGCCCGCCGTCGTACGGACCCATGCCCGCAAACCCGTAGGCTGCACCGGCAGTTCCCGGATTCATCGTCAAACACGCCCCGGTCAAGCCAGCTTCGCAGTTCTTGCAATAGCCGCAAGCGACATTGAACGGCAGACAAACCATGTCGCCAACCTTGATTCGGTCAACCGCATCGCCGACCTCGATCACCTCACCCAAGTTCTCGTGGCCGATAACTCGCCCGGCCTCAAGATCCGTACGCCCTTCATACATATGCAGATCCGAGCCGCA
>JANNGV010000605.1:0-4374 GCA_031404055.1 Chloracidobacterium sp. | reverse complement strand
CACCCGAGCAGATCGCCGAGCATCTGCCCGCCCAACTCGAGCTAGGATGCGGCCCCTCGATAGCCGCCGGCATTCCTCATCTTTCAACGCTCCACCGCATCTACGGCGTGTCGCTTCCTAATTACGGCTTTATCTTTCGCGCCGGGCAAGACGGACTGCTCGACGTACTGCGTTCCCCAGAGCAGAAGTACGCTGAGATGACCGATATATATCGGGCCTGTGCCGTGGCCGAAGGTACCAAGTTTTACGAAGTGATTGAAGACCTGACGAATCGCGGCCTGATCGTCGGGCCGGTGATCACAAATAATTTTGATTGTCTGTGCTCGGATCGCGGTTTGTCTGAGATATCACTCCGCAACTACGACTGGGGCCCTTACTATCCGCACATCAATTACGATCCAAGAGCCCAGTCTTTGCTGGTCGTCGGCGTACACGCCGACCGGCGGCTGGTACAAATGCGCGCCCGCGAACTCGGGCTCAAGGTAATCTATGTCGATCCGGAGCGGTACGTGGCTCCCGACGGCCACATTATCGATTATCCCGTCGAGTCTCCTCAGGATGAGGATTTTTTCGTCCGCTCTACCGCAGAAGATGCCCTGCCAAAACTGCACCGAGTTCTAGTCAGCAAAGAGCCTTGAATCGACGACAGATGAACATCGAGCGGAATCCGCCGCTC
This sequence comes from Chloracidobacterium sp., assembly GCA_031404055.1. Lineage (GTDB taxonomy): Bacteria > Acidobacteriota > Blastocatellia > Pyrinomonadales > Pyrinomonadaceae > OLB17. The sequence goes on along the minus strand of JANNGV010000605.1, from coordinate 3,698 downwards.
GAGTCACCAACCCAAAATATAAGCAAACATCAATGGCGCCACGATCGACGCGTCGGATTCAACGATGAATTTCGGCGTCGTAGCTTCAAGTTTGCCCCAGGTGATCTTTTCATTCGGGACTGCACCGGAGTACGAACCGTAGCTCGTCGTTGAATCGGATATCTGACAGAAATACCCCCAAACGGGAACACCTGTCCGCCGAAGGTCCTGGTGGAGCATCGGGACGACGCAAATCGGGAAATCGCCCGCGATGCCGCCGCCTATCTGGAAAAAACCGATGGTCGATTTCTCATCTGCATTGTTTGTGTACCAATCGGCGAGCATCGTCATGTATTCGATGCCGGTGCGGACGGTGTGGACGTTCTCGAGGTCGCCCGTGATGACGTGCCCGGCGAACATATTGCCCATCGTCGAATCTTCCCAGCCCGGCACAACCATCGGCAGATTTTTCTCCATCGCTGCGTACATCCACGAATCTTTGAGGTCAATCTGGTAATACTCTTCGAGCGAACCGTTCCGCAAAACTTGGTACATGAATTCATGCGGGAAATATTGTTTGCCCTCAGCTTCGGCACGCGTCCACACCTCGACCATCGCCTTTTCCAGCCGCCGCATCGCCTCATGCTCAGGGATGCAGGTGTCCGTCACGCGGTTCATGTGCCGGTCAAGTAACGCCTGCTCATCCTGCGGCGTCAGATCGCGATAATGCGGCACGCGCTCGTAAAAATCATGAGCTACAAGATTAAAAAGGTCTTCCTCAAGATTCGCTCCCGTACACGAAATTATCTGCACCTTGTCCTGCCGAATCATCTCCGCCAAACTCAGCCCCAACTCCGCCGTCGACATCGCCCCGGCCAGCGTGATCATCATCTTCCCGCCCGCGTTCAGATGTTTGACATAACCTTCGGACGCGTCTATCAAAGCGGCCGCATTGAAATGCCGGTAGTGGTGTTTAATAAAATCAGTAATCTGGTTGTTCATCTTCAATTATAATAAGATTTGCCCGCGAATAACGCTAATAAACGCGAATAAGAAATAAATCCTATTCGCGGTCATTCGCGTTATTCGCGGGCAAAAATCTTAAAACGCTTCGTTAAAACTCACATCGCCGGCGACCGCGACTTGATACGCCGAGACGCGGCGTTCGAAGAAGTTGGCTAGCTCCTGAACGTCTTGGAGGTCCATGAACGAGAACGGATTTTTCGCCCCGTAGACCTTTTGCAGCCCAAGCATGGCGAGGCGCTGGTCCGCGATGAATTCGAGGTACTGGCGCATGTCGGCGACCGACAGTCCGGCGACGCCGCCGCTGAGGATGTCGTCGGCAAACTGCATTTCGCACGTCACGGCTTCGTCGAGCATCTCGACGATCTGCCGCGTCAGGTCGTGGTCAAACAACTCTGGCTCTTCGTTCCTCACCTGATTGACGACTTCCAAAGCAAAGCTCATGTGCGCCGATTCGTCGCGGAAAACCCAGTTCGTCCCCGCCGCGAGTCCGTGCAGCAAGCCCTTCGACCGCAGAAAATAGACATACGCAAACGCCGCAAAGAAGAATAGACCCTCGATACACGTTGCAAAGCAGATCAGATTCAACAAAAACTGCTTCCGCTCTTCCTTCGTCGTGAGAGCATCTAGATCAGAAATGGTGTCGATCCACTTCATGCAAAACTCGCCCTTTTTACGGATTGACGGAATATTCTCGATCGCGGCAAATGCCTGTTCGCGTTCATGATGATCGGGAATGTAGGTATCTAGCAGGGTAAGGTAAAACTGCACATGCACCGCTTCTTCATAGAGCTGCCGCGACAGGTACATCCGCGCCTCGGGCGAATTGATATGCTTGTACAGATTCAGTACGAGGTTGTTCGAGACGATCGAATCGCCGGTCGCAAAAAATGCCACCAACCGGTTGATCATATGCCGTTCCGAAGCCGACATCTTGTTACGAAGATCGGTAACGTCGGTCGAAAAATCGACCTCCTCGACCGTCCACGTGTTCTTGATCGAATTTTTATACATTTCATAAAAATCCGGGTAGTTCATCGGGCGAAGCGTTAGGTTGAATCCTGGGTCAAGCAACATAGGTCCTCGTTATAAAACTAATGATTCGCGATCTCTAAGATATCGGCCGCACTAACCGATCATAATTGCCGCTGCACCGCCGATAAAGGTATTCCCGCTCATCACGAGGCCACCAATATTAGTTCGGTCAGGCGAAGCGTTGAAGAAGAAACCCGAGGGCGTATGAAGCTTGACGGAGACATCTAATTCCGCTGGATGTGCTTCATCTCGTTTCTTGATATCGCATAACACTTGGCCTGAAGCCCGCTCCGTAAACACGTAGCGATTCAAAGAACCGTCGATTTGATACGCATCCTTGTCGCCAAAATATATTTCGTTACGTTTAACGCTAGCAACATGCTTTCCCGTCGAATCGTAAATCTCGAAATAAATACCCAGGTAGCCGTTATCGGCATGGCGTTTCAGAGTAAACAATGACTGGCCCTGACAAACTAAGATGTTCGGTGTATCGATATAGGTATTGCCACCGATCCGAACTTTGAAATTATCTTCTACTTCCCACATAAACTACTCCTTATATTTCTACTGACACGCCTCGCACGCCTCCGGGTTCTCCAGTGAACATGCCAGAGCCTCTTCGTCGGAATACGCCCGGACATCAGGCTCATCGGGAATAATTTCCGCCTTCTTATATTCAGCGGTCACCTGAGCGATCTTTGTGGCGGGCCTCGAGCGGAGGTAGTAGGTCGTTTTCAAACCCTTCTGCCACGCGTACATGTACATCGATGAAAGCTTGCCGATATTCGGGCTTTCCATAAACAGGTTTAGAGAGGCGCTTTGGTCGATGAAGGCACCGCGCATCGCCATCATGTCGATCAGCGAACGCATCGGCACTTCCCATGCGGTTCGGTAGATTTCCTTCAGTTCTTCGGGAAATTCCTCGATTTCGGCTATCGAGCCTTCGCTCAGTTTGATCTTGTTGCGAATCGCGTCCGTCCACAGGCCCAATGCCTTGAGCTCATTAACAAGGTATTTGTTGATCTGCACAAAATCGCCCGACAGCGTTTCGCGTTTGAACAGGTTCGACACCTGCGGCTCGATGCATTCGTAACAGCCGGCGATCGAAGCTATCGTCGCCGTCGGAGCGATCGCGATCATCAGCGAATTTCGCAAACCATGCAGCTTCACCTTTTCACGCAGAGCGTCCCAGCGTTCAGTGTCATCCGGCACGATGCCCCACAGATCGAACTGGAAAACGCCCTGTGCGGCACGCGTTTCTTCAAAAGCCGGGTGCTTGCCGCGTTTAATCGCTAACTCGCACGAAGCGTCCAACGCCGCAAAGTAGATCTCTTCCTGAATTTTTGCCGAGAGCGTCCTCGCCGATTCTGAATCGAACGGCAAACGTAATCCGAAAAATACATCCTGCAAACCCATTATCCCAAGCCCGATATTCCGCCACCGATGGTTCGAATCCGCCGTGCTCGGAATAGCGTAGTAATTCAAATCGATCACGCGGTCGAGCTGTGTAACGGCCAGCCTGACGTTCGAGCGAAGCTTGTCAAAATCGAATTCGTAGGGAACGCGGACGCCCTCGTCCGCAACGGCGAAGGCGTGGACGTAGCTGTCGGGATCATGCTCGGGCGGCAGGAACAGGAACTTGACCGAACGTACGTCGGTGG
>JANNGV010000604.1:0-4132 GCA_031404055.1 Chloracidobacterium sp. | reverse complement strand
GCCGCCAAGGTAATCGTTCAGGGCAATCGCAAACACCACCGCCACGCCGGCCTGCGAGCCGGTTCTTGCGATAAACATCTGCATCCATCCGAAAAGAAAACTAGACAACCGGCCGTATGAATCGCGCAGGAAAACATATGGCCCCGCGGCCTGCGGCTTCATCGCGGTTAGCTCGGCATACGTCAAAGCTCCGGCCAAAGAGAGCAATCCGGCAGCAATCCACGCAGCAATGACACAGTTGGGACTACCGACTTTACACGTCATTACACGAGCCTTGAGAAAAACGCCAGTGCCGATCACGTTTCCGATGATTACCGAAACGGCTGCCTATAAACCGAGGCCGCGTATCAATTTATATCTGTCGTCTGCGTTCGAAACCATAAGATTTTCAGGTTGATAAGGTTATATCGATTAGATTTGCAACATCTTACGCGAAAACCCCGCCTAAGTGAAATAATCATCCGATGCTAAAATTGGCGACGTGAGAACAATCGACATCACGGCAGACAGGCTCTCATCAAGCTTGTTACAACTTGCCGAAGACAAAAACGTCGCTATTCTGGACAGTTGCGGCGTCGGCGGCGTTGATGCGAACCTTATGATCGCCGGCATCGATCCGGTCGAAGTTCACGATATTTCAAACAATGACCCGGCCGAAACATTCCGAGTTCTTGACGAAAAGCTCGGCAACGAAGATCTGGCGGCTATCTTTACGATCTCATACGATTTCGGACTGAAGCTTCACCGGATTGTTAGGCAGCCGAACCGAAGCATTTCACCATCCGAACCGGACATATATCTCGCGTTATATGACTGTCTGATCATTCACAATTACGCTAACGGGCAAACCTCTCTTTCAGGCAATCCCGCGAAATTCGATTGGATCGAGAAAGCGTTATCGGAATCAGTGCCTCTCGATCAATCACCCGTATTTGTCTTGCCAAGGGACACACCGGCTAATTCCAATTTCATTCAATCAGAGTATTTTGACGCGATAAATAAGATAAAAGAGCTGATACGCGCGGGCGACACGTACCAAACCAACCTGACCCAACAACTAACGATTGAAGTCCGGAACGGCCTGACCGCAGCCAAAATATTCGGGCGTTTGCGCCGCGACCATCCTGCACCGTTTGCGGCCTACATCGACCGCGGAAGCTCAACTGTCGTTTCCGCTTCACCTGAGAGATTCGTTCGTGTGTCGTCGAATCCGGCTGGTGACCGGACAATTTCCGCATCGCCAATAAAAGGCACTCGGCGACGTGGAAATTCTATTGAAGAGGACGAACTTCTGCGGGCCGATCTGCTGAACAGCCAAAAAGACCGGGCCGAAAATACGATGATCGTCGATCTGATGCGAAACGATCTCGGACGGATCTGCGAATACGGAAGTGTGCGGGTCGATTCGCTCTGCCGACTGGAAGAACATCCGACGCTTTTTCACCTCGTTTCGACGGTAAGCGGAACGCTAATCGAAGAAACCGCACATTCCGACATCGTCAAAGCCTTATTTCCCTGCGGCTCGATTACCGGTGTACCGAAGATCCGTACGATGCAGATAATAGATGCTATCGAAAACCGCGATCGCGGTCTCTCGATGGGTGCCATCGGCTGTCGAATTCCCGAAGATACTTTCGGATTGCCTCCGGTGTTGGAAATGAGCGTTGCGATCCGGACGATGGTGATTCGTGATGGTGTGGCCGTATTCAACGTCGGCGGAGGCATCGTCATCGATAGCGACCCCGAAAGCGAATACGACGAGTCAATGCTGAAGGCAAAAGCCCTGTTGGCCGCCGTGGGTTCGGGTTAAATATCCGGACCAATAAAACTTTTGCCCGCGAACTACGCGAATGAGCGCGAATAAAAGAAAAATAATTCGCGTCTATTCGAGTAATTCGCGGGCAAATTCTTAAATAACGCTCGGGAACATTTTCCACCTTTCGGTGTCCAAGTATTCAGGCCACACCAAACAGGAGGAAATATGAACAATCCGCGAATCAATGTTACGCCTCTCATCGATGTGCTTCTGGTATTACTGATAATTTTCATGGTTGTCACGCCAATGAAGCCGAGCAGCTTTAAGACGAAGGTTCCCGCAGAGCCGCATCATGACTCGCCCGCGGATCCGCATCCGGATACGCTTATCGTCACAATTGATCGTGAATCATCTCTGGGAATTAATCTTGAGACGGGCCTCGGATCGGTAAACGATCCGCAAAAACTTATCGACCGCCTCAAAAGTGTATTTGATCTGCGAAAAATCAACTACGGCCCGCCTGCCGACCGCAGCCCGGCGGCCCCAACCGCTGTATTTGTAAAGGCACCACGCGGTCTGGATTACGGCAGCGTGGCGAGAGTGGTGGATGCGGTAAAGTCGGCCGGGGCGGATCCGATTGCGCTCCAGATCGACGATTTGAATTGAAACCTCGCAAAAAATCTGGAAGTCGCGCGAATCTCTGTGATATTATTTTCTGGTGTGGCAGGCTAACCCGGCTTGCCTATGTAGACCGCTCTCCTTTCGGCATATCGCGCGGATGGTGAATTATTACGAAACACTAAAGGTTTCTTCCAAAGCCTCGTCTAGCGAGATAAAGTCGGCTTACCGCCGCCTTGCCCGAAAGCTGCATCCGGACAAGAACAACGGCTCGGAGGAGACCGCGCGTGCGTTTGCGGTCATTGCCGAGGCCTATGAAGTGCTCGGCAATTCGAAAGAGAGGACCAAGTACGACCAGAAGCTTCTGCAAGCTCAATACACCAGCTCCACAAATGGCGATTCTGTTTTCGCGTCATCGAACACTCACGCAAAGCGTTGGCGGCAGATGGTGTATGAGCATCGTTATAATGAGATCATCGACCGGATGATCGCGGAGGAACGCCGTGAATCGCTGGCCTTGCAGAAAATAATCTTCCCGACCGTCGCATTGTTTGTCTCGGCATTGGTTGTCGGTATCTTCAAACCGCAGATCTTTGTAAACTCGGCGATTATCGGCAAGATAATTCTGGTATCTCTGTTTGTTGCCGGCGTCATTCATCTGTTCGGACGCATTCGGGATGCGATGGATAAATACACCTACAATCAAGATGACCTGCACGATTCGATCCTGGACGACAATGAGCCGGTCGTGAAACCGTATTCGCGTAAGACGGCCGTCGCGTTCTTAGTTATAGGTTTTATGTTTTGCCTCGGTTCGGGGGTGTTGATTGGAAATTATCTCAATTTTGTCTCGATCTCCATGCCGTCGATGTTTTCACCCAGATTGGGCCCTGAATTTGTTTTTTACCCTCCGATCTTTGTCCTTTTCGTCGATCTGATGCATGCATTCGCGTCCAGGGTCGACGGTTAATCGCAGTTAGATGGAACAAATCGGTAGTGGTTCAGTTTGAAACTTCGGGCAGGCGGAGAACGCAGTGAGGACGTTCTAATTGTCACCTTTTACCGTCAACCCAAAATTAAGAAATATCCACGAGTCCCTCCGCTTGACAACGTTTTCGGCAATGAATATAGTATAGAGTTCGTTTATTAATTAGAGTTTTGTATTTTTTGAGAGTTTGAATGGCAAATCATAAATCAGCAGAAAAACGGGTTCGTCAGAACGTTAAGCGTAACCTGATCAACCGAAGCAACCGCAGCAAACTGCGCACGCAGATCAAAAGCCTGCGAAACGCTTTAACCCATACGGATAAGGCCCAGAGCACGGAATTGCTTAATCCGACCGTTTCGTTGATCGATAAGGCGGTCAACAAAGGTCTTATTCACAGGAATACCGCCGCGCGTTACAAATCGCGTTTGACCAGGCACGTTGCCAATTTGGCATAGTCACCTTTCCACCAGGAACATCATAGTTTTCTCCATTGATTTAGCGGACGCGAGGCATCTGGCCTTGCATCCGCTTTTTTTTGATTGTAAGTTCAAGCCAATTTGCTAATATTCAAATGAATTTTTGATTGGAGATTTGGTTGGCCTCACAAAGAAACTATAAATATTTCGACCTTCTGATGGCGGCATTCGTTGCCGTACTTTTGTGTTCTAACCTAATCGGCGTTCACAAAGTCTCCTATGCAACTCTTCCTTTTTATGGCGAATATATCTATGGTGCCGGTGTCTTGTTCTTTCCGATCAGCTATTTGTTCG
>JANNGV010000603.1:0-6629 GCA_031404055.1 Chloracidobacterium sp. | reverse complement strand
CCCAGCACCGCCACTTCCTCGAGGTGGCGTGGGAGGCGCTGGAGGATGCAGGTCAACCGTGTTGATAAAGTTGTCATTCTTAAATGCCATATTCTCCTCCTACATCCATGATCAGTATAGTGTCATAGGTGCCAATTGCATTTCACGGGTAAAACATAACACAGTTTTTTTTTGATTGCAACACTAAGTTGCATGCTTGCAACAAATTTATTTTTTGTGTGTTTTGCCTTTGTTCTCCTGCTGACAGTCTGCAAGGCACAAGAAGCTCAAATTCGGAACGAACTGATATTTTGCGCTTCTTGTGCCTTTTTGCGGCTATCTATCTTCGCGAATATTTTTGCATCCCATCCCTAATTAGTCCGATAAATTATTTCTTTTGCCAACACGGCGTTTCACGCTTGCAACATACAAATTCAACTGCTACAATGTTGCACAGATGATACAGAAGAATTGTTCATCCTTTGAAATACCAATAGCTGAGTCGCGAAATGTCTGACGCGCGGCGAACAGGAACCGATGCCGGCAGCGCTATGTTGCGGAGATCAGACACCGCGATGCAAAGTCGAAGCGGATCGGTTGGGTTATCACCAATAGGAGAATAGAAATGAAACAGAGTAAAACGAGCGATCAATTGGCGGCGGTTGCGGAAACGGCGACCGACAATGTTTTGGACTTTGGCAGCACGCTGCGCGAACTTCGCAAAAACGTCGACCCTAATCTTGTCCGGCAACGTGAGGGCTGGCGTGACCGAAATGGGAATGTACAGATGGTCGAATATGTCGAGTGGCATACGGTCGCCGACATTTTAGACGAAACCGCACCGAACTGGGCACACACCGTTAAAGACATCCGGCAGGTCGGCGATATTATGACCGTCACGGTCGCGATCAGCATAGACGGTGTCACCCGCGAAGGAATCGGAACCGGTGTTGCCCACAGCGAAATGGGCATTAAGAAGGCGGAGCACGATGCATTAAAGCGTGCGGCGGTTAAATTCGGCATCGCCCGTGATCTTTATAAACGCGAGTTTGATGCTATCGAACGCGAAGGTTCCGTGCAGGCGACGGGCTACTACGAGTTCCCTGCCGATCCTGTGGCCGCGAGTTTGTCCGATCTTGTAACCGCAAAACAGCTTGGCATGATCCGTGCGATCTCACGCGAGATTAGCGTCAATGCCGATGAAGAATGCACTTCGCTGATGAGATGCAAAACCGGTGAATTGTCGAAGAAAGCTGCATCCGCCTTTATCCAGCATTTGCAGGATATGCAGAAGCAATTTGACGCTGTGGCGGTACCGCTTCGAAGAGTAAGCTAGTAATTTTTTAGTTCCACCCAAAAAGTTTTGAGTTGTGATCTCCCTGGAACGCTTCCCGTTTAAGCAATTCCGAAATCACTCACAACTCAAAACTCCTCCTTTTATTCAATTCATTTGTCTCTTGTTCTGTGCTTTGAGTTTTTTTGATATTCTTTTTATCAAGCAAGAGGATCCAAAAACGATGAGCATAAATGAAGATATGTCTAGACATGTCGGTTCGTGGAGCGGCACAAACAAGCTTTATGTGTCAGGGATGGCTGAGAAGGTAAAGGAATCGGCATCGAAAATGGAAGTTTCGCTCAAGGCGAACCAGCAATTCGTGGCTTTTGAATACACATGGGCGTTCGACGGCGAACCGCAGGAAGGGTTGATCCTGCTTGGATGCGACACAAAATCGGATGCGGTTCAAACGGTGTGGACCGATTCGTGGCATAGCAGCCACACATTTATGGTCTCGGACGGAACGGTTGCCGAAGACGGCACGCTGTCGGTTAAAGGCTATTATAAAGTAAAAGATCATCCGGATTGGGGTTGGCGGACCGACATTATTCCAAACGGTGATTCGCTCCGAATAGTGATGTATAATGTTTCTCCCGATGGCGATGAAGAACTTGCGGTAGAGACGGATTTTACTCGAATCTGAGCAAATCCTGTTCGTTGTCGCCGTCTGAGGTGGGGGAGCGGCGAATGGTATCGGCGAAACTAATCGTAGTCTTTTTGGTGACGCTTTCTTCGCATGTTTTTGCTCAACTCAACCCGCAGGACAGAGCATCGGATCAAACCCAGATTTTGAGATCGATTAACGAGATCTCACGCGCTTTTGTCGCCCGCGATCCCGAACCCTTCGAACGTCTTTACTTGGAAAACTACGTAAGCATTCGCGAAAAGCCGGTTTACAATACAAGATCGCAGCTCATCGCAATGATGAAGGCTGATGCAGGGCCTGTCAGGGCGGGCAAAAAGCTCGATTTCCAAACCATCTCATACGAAAGTGAAAACCCACAATTTAATTTTTTTGGACAGACCGCGATCGTTAACGTATCAAAGAAAAATTTCTGGCAATATCGCGGCAATAAGTGTCTGACGCGGACTCAAGCGACCGAGGTATGGCTGAAACGCGAATCAATTTGGTATCTGGCCGCCGGACACGTAACCACATTCCAATGCGAACCGAAGCCTTTTCACCCGATCCATGCCGCGGTTGCGGCGATTCCCTCGCTGACAAAAGCTCCTCCCAATTCTGATCTCGAAGCCGAAGGACAGGTACGGGCGGTTGTAAACGAGATCGCAAATGCGCGTTTATCGGGAGAGGACGCGTTTTCGGCGGCTCTTGGCAAAAATCTTGTAAAAGATTTTGTCGCTACGAATATTAAAGGTGAGGTTGTGAACGATCGTTCGGTGCTTGCGGTACTGCCGCAGCCGTCTTCAGGCCGGGCGCTTGGAATACGCAATCAGGACGAAGCAATTTTGATATACGACGACACGGCCATCCATTCCTTTCGAATACGGGGGCCGGCAGCCGTTTTGGCAGGAATACCGCCCGATGGGCCGCAGCAATGCACTATTGTTCTGGTTAAAACCCGCGGAACGTGGCTGATCGTGGCCGCACATATCAGCAAGATCGGAATGGACTGACCTGAGATTATTATTTTCTAGAGCCTTTGAACGAAAGCGGCTCGGGCACAATAGGTGCGGATATAGTGCCGGTCATGGAATCTCCCTCGACAGAACCCGCAATTACGAACTCCATCGCATTTCCCTGCATTTCGGTGCTCGCGATGGCTGACATCTTGGTGCCTCTCACTTTTCCCGATTCGATCTTACCGGTGCCGAGCATGGTTGAAAGTTCCCCGGTTACGGCCTCGCCATCCTGCGTCAAGGTTAGCGTTATCGGCAGTTCCTGACCCTGAAAATCGAGCACCAGGTTCCACTCACCGGCAACATCCGCTGTAAATTCCGAAGAAGTCTGGCCGTAATCGGAAAGCTCTTTTCTTTGTCCATCGATATCGAATATCTCAATGTCGGCGGCATACGGCGTCGCCTGCGGAATTATCTCCTCGGCATCGCCAACAATAACTATCGCCATCCTGTCTGCTGAAATGTACTTCTGCGCGACACGCTGAACTTCGGCGACGGTAATGGCATTGACATGGTCGCGATAGGTTTGCAGATAATCTTTCGGCAGGTTATAAAGCTCCTGCGAGACGATCAGATTCGTCAGGCCTTCCTGTGTTTCCGCACGGATTGGGAAAACGCCGGTTAGAAAGTTCTTGGCATCCGCCAATTCGTCATCGGAAACTTTGTCGTCGCGGATACGGTTCAGCTCGTAGAAAAACTCCTTCAGCGAATCACCGGTCACAGCCGTCCGCACTTCAGCGGTCGCTTCAAAGTCGCCAGCAAGCTTCTTCGCATCCACCCGCGTGTAAGCTCCGTACGTGTAACCCTTTTCCTCACGCAGATTCATAAACACACGCGACGAGGCACCGGCCCCGAGCACTTGATTCATCACCAGAACGGCAAAATAATCGGGATCGTTTCGATTCAACGCGAGGTTTGCGAGCACTATGTTCGACTGAGCGGAACCTGTGCGGTCGACAATCGTCAGCGTCGCCCTATCCCGCGATGGCGGAACAGAAAACGTCGATTCCGGAGCGGTGCCTTGCCCCCAATCAGCAAAATGCTCTTCTATCTCCCGCAGAAGCGAATCCCGCTCAATGTCGCCGACGGCAATAAGCACAGCGTTGTTCGGAATGAATCTGTGATTATGGAATCGCGACAACGCCTCCGACGAAAGCTTCTCGACGTCCGTAGCCGTTGGCGAAACCCTCGAATACGGATGCTCGCCATACAGCAGACGTGCCGTCTGCTCGCTTGCAAGAAAATTCGGCTGCGAACGCTGAAACTTCAGATTCTCTATCGTATTGCGTTTATAGAGATCAAGTTCGTCCGCCGGAAACGTTGGCCTGAAAACTATCTCCGACATCAAATGCAGGATCTCCGAGTTGTACAAGGCCAGTGCCGATGCGGCGATGACGGTAAAATCATCCGACGAACTCGCCGAAATGCTCGCTCCGAGCCGCTCGATTTTTTCGGCCAACGCCAAACTGGAATAGTTCTCCGTGCCTTCGGTCAGCATCGCGGCCATCCCGGATGTCAGCCCAACCGCATCCGACGGATCGTGTACATCGCCGGACATAAACGCGAGACGGTAGCTAACCAGCGGAAGCCGGCTGTCTTCGAATATGACGACTCTCAGGCCGTTGGGCAAAGTTGTCTGGAATGCCTGCGGAATGTTGAACGGGACCGGAGCCAAAGCCTCGGGCGCCGTTTTGCGAGATGCTTTCATAATAATTTCAAAAGAATTTTACCGCGAGACTCGGAGACGCAGAGGCTTTTCAACAAGATATAAAGAATATACCGGATCATTGCTCGGGTAATGCAAAAGCAGTGATAAAAAATCCTGTTCATCCTGTTTATTCTGTAAGAATTCCGCGTCGCAGCATCTCAGTGGTTAAAATCAGCCTTTCCCCGCCGGCACGATGTCGAGTAACGCCCGATTGTCGTTGTTCAGGTATTCGTTCACGGCGTTTTTGATCTGTTCGGGCGAGATCGCCATCAGTGTTTCGAGCTCGGTGTTGATCAGTGTCGGATCGCCGTCATAAAGCGCGTATTCGGCGATGCTCTGCGCTCTGCTCTGCGACGACTGCCGCTGACGAACTACGTCATTTATCAATTGATTATGAAGTTACTGCATCTCGTCGGCCGTCGGCCCGTGTGTCGAGATATCCGATATTTCATTCATTATCGTTTCACGAATTTTGCCGAGATCTTTTTCCGGCTTCGGTATCGCGCCGACAAAAATGCTTGACGGGCCGCGGCGCTCATCCGTAAAACCGAACAGTTGAATGATGGATTCCTCGCCCTTTACCAGTTTTTGATAAAGCCTGGAGCTTTCGCCGTCATAAAGCAGCTTACCGGCGAGATAAAGGGCGTTAAATTCCGGCGTCCGACGCTGCGGTATTTTCCAACCGAGCAAAAACGCGGGGAACGGAGCGAGTTTGTCCTCCCACTCTTTATAATTGTCCGCCACTTCTCTAGGCTCGGTAACATCAAGGTCCGGCGGCAGAGGCTGTGACGGAATGTCGCCGAAATATGTCTCGATCAGCTGTCTCGCCGTGTCCGGATCAAACGCACCGGATAGAACAAGCACGGCGTTATTCGGAGCATAATAGATGCGGAAGAATTCCTGAACGTCCTCGACCGAAGCCGCGTCGAGATGGTCCATCGAGCCGATCGTCGAATGCGCGTTGGCAAAATTCTTATAGATCATCTCCGCGATCAGGTCGAAGATCTGCCCGTACGGCTGGTTGTCGTACCGCAGTCGCTTTTCTTCCTTCACGGCCTCGCGCTGGTTGTCCAGATTCTCCTGCGTCACCGCCAGCGACCGCATCCGGTCGGATTCGAGCCACAGTGCCAGGGGCAGTTCGCTTGCCGGGAGCGTCTCGAAATAATTTGTCCGCTCGCTGGATGTCGTGCCGTTCATAGTGCCGCCGGCCTTCATAATGTACTGAAAATGTTCAGCCTTCTTCACGTTTTCCGAGCCCTGAAACATCATATGCTCAAACAAATGAGCAAAACCGGTCCGGTCCGCCCGTTCGTTGCGCGACCCGACGTCGTAATAGACCGCCAGGGCCACAACCGGCACCGCATCGTCGCGATTCAGGACGACCCGCAGGCCGTTTTCCAATCTATACTGCTCAACATTGAGCGGAGTTAACGTAAATTGTTCAGACATAAATTATTATCGGGCCTTTTTGGCAGTACCGTCGGCGTCAGCTATGGGCTAGGCCTGAATTTATGTAATCATTTTGCCCTTCAAAATGCAAAACCGGCAAATATTCTCCCCAGTTCCGACAACTATTATTTTAACGAGTAAAGGCCGAAGGTTTTAGCCCACGGCCTCTAAAGCATGAAACAAATGGAGTTGAGATCAGCGATCGTACCGATGATCGCAAGCCTTGCAGAGATCGGCGGCTTCACGCGTCCAGAATACGTGGGTTGCCTTTTTCGTACCGTCACCGTTATCACGTTCGTAGAACGAACTACGGCCGTCGGGCGACTGTTTAACCAGACGGCCCCATTTATACGAGGCGTCCGGATCGTCGTCGAACGCATTCTCGGCAAATGCCGAGAATCCAACTGTCGTGGTGGAGTCAAGATGCGAGTAGATCGTCTGCAACTGCTGATAATCGTGCGAGTTCGGGCTTGGGTTATCCAGCGCGTTCGAATAATCCATGCAGGTGTTGAGGTCGGC
>JANNGV010000602.1:0-2653 GCA_031404055.1 Chloracidobacterium sp. | reverse complement strand
CTTTTCCCGACCGATATGCAGGCCCAATACATGGCGCTCATGACTCAGGCCGAGGGAGATTCCGCCGTCACTGAAACTATCTTCGAAAATCGGTTCATGCACGCGTCGGAGCTCGTTCGGATGGGCGCCAATATACAAATTTCCGGCAATAAAGCGACCGTGCACGGGAAAACTCCGCTAACCGGTGCGAGAATTCTAGCATCCGACCTTCGAGCTTCCGCATCTTTAGTTCTTGCGGCATTGTGTGCCTCGGGAGAAACTCTGATAGATCGTGTTTATCACATAGATCGCGGCTACGAAACGATCGTTAAGAAGCTAAGTTCCGTCGGTGCAAACATTGAAAGGATAACCGAAGACTTAGCCGCAGGTGTCGAAGTTTAGCTTAGCGTTCCGGTTAACAATCCACATCAGCTGTGGTTTAATAAATTCATAGCGATATGAGTGATGAAAACTGTATTTTTTGCCGGATAGCTGCGGGTAAGATACCGTCGAGCCGGGTTTTCGATGACGACGTTTGCGTGGCATTCAACGATATTTCGCCGCAGGCTCCGACGCATATTTTGATCATTCCCCGCGATCATTTCGATTCGCTGGACGCGGCGCAGCCGTCGCACAAGGAAACGCTCGGCCATTTGCTTTTGACGGCGGCGGAGATCGCACGGCAAAAAGGTATTGCGGAGGATGGATATCGTGTTGTGATCAATACAAATGCCGATGGCGGACAGACCGTCTTTCATACCCATGTGCATCTTCTCGGCGGCCGTCCATTTATCTTCCCTCCGGGTTAGTCTCCGAAGCAATAATTATTTTGACCGTTTATATGAGATTGTTTTTCGTCGTTTCGATTGTTTATCTAGTAATGTTGCTGCTTGGATGTTCCGGGGCTCCCGGCGATGCGAATGTCGTTTCGGGCCAGAATACTGACTCTAATAGCGTTCATGTGCCGGTTGGAGCTGAATTCGGCTCTGCCGCCGACGCATTGGCCGAAGGCAACAGGCTTTTTGACAACGGTGAAACTGAAAAGGCCATCGACGTTCTATTGCAGGCTGTCAAACTCGACCCTGATCTGGCCGAAGCCCATTTCAAACTTGGTATCGCCTATGCGTTGAGCGAAGCGCAGGACGATTCGGTCACCGAACCGGTCGAAACGCCGACACCGGACCCAAAGAACAAAAAGCCGAAGGAAATAAAGACCAACTCTGAAAAAGCCTTTGCGAATGCGGTCGCGGCTTACAAAAAAATTCTTGCGGTGAATAAGGATGATGATGCCGCTCATTTCAATCTCGGACTTGCATATAACAAGCTGAATGAAGACGAGGATGCCGCGAAATCTATTCGCGAAGCCTCCAGACTCAAACCCGACGACACACAATATCAAACCGAACTGGGTTCGATCCTGATAAAGCTTGCCAAATATCACGAAGCCGTCGGTGCCCTGAGAAAAGCTATTGAACTTGATGCAACAAACGTGAAGGCCGAAGAACTCCTTGAAAAAGCAGAGGCCGGACGCAAACGTATAGATTTCACGAGCGTACCCAAGGACGGAAAGAAACCCGCTAACTCCAACACCAACACGCAAATAGATCCGGAGGCCCCGCCATCGAACAGTGTGGTGAAGCCGGCGAATACGAAAGTATCCAGACCGCCGCCGCCCGCAAAAACGCCAAAATAATTTTGCCGAGCCTGAATTATGACAACACAGCTATTGCTAAGGTTGACATTCCTTTACCCGCGCATCAAATTAGTACTCGTCCCCGGTTTTTATGAAGATCGAACTCGAAGCATCCCAATCACTCTCGCTCGAACGCAAGATCAAAATGCACGAAGCGCGCGAAGCTATCATTGATCGCCTCGCGCGTGATCTACCGACGAACATTGATCTTGAACGGTTTTTGACTGTTGTCGTGTCTGAGATCGGTAGAATGCTCCAGGCTGACCGGTGCGACGTTCTGCAACTGGTCGAGGGCAAGGAGATGCGGATCAGCCACGAATGGCGTAAGGACGAATCGATACCGTCCAGCCAGGGAACTACGATTCCCATTGACGCAAAAAAGCTGGGCGAGCGGTTCGATATAACGCAGCCGATCCAGATCAATGACACCTCGAAACACAAAGATCCGACACTAAAATTTTTTACAAAAGCCCTAGAAACGCGATCACTGCTTATAATCCCGATAATGCTGAGCGGGAACGTGCTTGGCCTGCTAGGGCTGCACGACACGACCAAGCCGCGTGAATGGCTTGAGGAAGAAGTTTCCTTTCTACGGTCCATCGCCCGCCAGCTAGCGATCGGCTATCAATACACAAGCCTTTATGTTGCACAGGAGCAGGAGACGCGGCGGACGAACGCGTTGCTTGAAATCGCGAACACGCTTAACTCACACTCCGATTTCAACGAGGTTTCCTCCGGCGTGCTGGAGCGTGCGATCACGCTGGTCGGTGCGGATTACAGTGCGCTCGGAGTTCTAGATCAATCCGGGGCAAAGATATCGCTGGCCTCATTCAAAGCCGCCGAAGGGATAAAGCCAAGCCGTGTGCTGCGTATGGTCGAACAGCACGGCAAATCGCTCAATGTCGATACTTTTCCGGCGATAAACGACCTGTTGCGCGAGGGCAAGACGCTTCAATTGGTCGATTCACAGCTTCCGTTTGC
>JANNGV010000601.1:0-6314 GCA_031404055.1 Chloracidobacterium sp. | reverse complement strand
CAAAACGATCACCATCCGCGGCGAGCCGCATACAATCGTCGAGGCGATAAACCGACAGCTTACGCACTACGCATACCATATCGGGCAGATCGTTCTGCTAGCAAAGCATTTTAAATCGGCACAATGGAAAACGCTTAGCGTGCCAAAGAATAAATCGGCTGAATTTAATCAATTTGTAGCGGATAAGCAAGGCGAAGGCATGATAAAAACGAATCGTATGGAGGCGCCAACGGAATTTACCGAGGGACTGAATTAAAAAAGCGAGCCCATCTGGGCCCGCCGTGTGTGGTTAATTAGTATCTAATGCCGCGGCCGCCTATTCGAACCCGGCTGATGACTTGCGTCCTCGTCCGGCCGTTTGCAAAATAGGTAGTGCGGTATGTTTCACGATACCTGCTTCGTCCGATCCATGTTATGCGTGTTCTCGTAACCGTGCGAGTACGGCGGTTATATCGGTTGTTACGCCTCGGCCCGATCTGAACATTTATCTGCGGGTCGGCGGTAACTGTCGCTGTCGAACTTTTTGCCTCTACCGACGGAACGACGAACGCCATCGCACCTAACATTAACGAAAATACTAAAAACTTCTTCATATTTTTCCCCTTATTAATACTAGTTTTGTTACCAAATTCGGACTTCCTTTTTGGTACACGGACCTAAGTTGCAATCGGCGTTCCGCAACGGCTATTTTAATGTAAAGATATGTCAGCGCATTAGTTACATGTCTTTGCCGATGTTGGCCACGCTGTAACACTTCGTGAAAATCGTGCGTTCCCAATTCAAAGTAAATACGGTTCAGCCGCCCGATATGCTACTCTAAATGTAGTATCTGCGTATGAAAGGCATCTCAATCCTGGGTTCAACCGGTTCCATCGGCTGTAATACCCTCAAAGTAATAGAACATCTTGATGAATTTCGCATTGTCGCACTCGGTGCGGGACGAAATATGCTTAAGTTTGCTGAACAGACCGCAACGTTTCAGCCTGATCTTGTCTCGTGCGAGAACGATGCCGCCGCTGAAACGCTTTTAGTCGAGCTGCATAAATTAAACGCCAAGCCGCCGCGCATCGAGCTTGGGGAAAAAGGCCTGATCGAGGTTGCAACGTATGCTGAAGCAGATACGGTCGTGTCCGCAACGGTCGGAGCGGTCGGGTTTATTCCGACTTTGCGTGCCATCGAAGCCGGTAAACGTATCGCTCTCGCGAATAAAGAAACCCTGGTGATGGCCGGAGAATTGATGACAAAGGCTGCCGAAAAATGGGGCGCCGAGATTTTGCCGGTCGATTCCGAACATAACGCCCTGCATCAATGCCTCCGAGGCGAGAACCGCAAAGAGGTAAAACGCCTTATACTTACAGCTTCCGGCGGCCCGTTTCGCAACAAAAGCAGGGACGAGATCGAAAACGCCACACTCGCTGAGGCATTGAATCATCCGAACTGGAAGATGGGCGACAAGATTACCATCGATTCGGCCACACTGATGAACAAGGGCCTTGAAGTCATTGAAGCAAAATGGCTTTTTGGCTTCGAAGCGGAGCAGATCTCGGTCGTCGTACACCCGCAGTCGGTCGTGCATTCGATGGTTGAGATGGTTGACGGCTCGGTCATCGCACAACTCGGCGTCACCGACATGCGGCACGCAATTCAGTACGCTCTTACATATCCGGCTCGAAAAGAAAACTGCATGCAGCCGCTCGATTTCAAGACGTTGAGCCAATTGACTTTTGAAGAACCCGACCTCGAACTCTTCCCATGCCTGAATCTTGCTTACAAGGCAATGAAAACGGGCGGAACGATGCCCGCGGCACTGAATGCGGCAAACGAGATCGCAGTTCAGGCATTTCTTGACGGGAAGATAAAAATTTCGGAGATCGCCCGGGTAAATGCAGCCGTAATGTACGAGCACAAAACCGAACCAGCCGATGAGCTCGAAAGTATTCTTGCGGCGGATGCATGGGCGCGATCTCGCGCTATAATGAAACTTGGCAAGACCGCTTCGGCGAATTGAGGTGACAAATATGCAGGTTGTATCCAAAGTATCTGGACTCCCGCGCAAGAATGGCAAGCGTATCCTTCCACCCAACAGAGAACCTAAGAGCTTTCGGTGGAATGTCGAGCAGTATTACCAGATGTATGATCTTGGCTTTTTTCAAGGTCGTCGTGTCGAACTTATCAGAGGAGAAATAGTCGAAATGTCCCCAATGAAGTCGACGCATATGGTTGCGATTCAATTAATGAATGAGGTACTAAGAGTCGTGTTTGGCAAGGGATACATGATTTCGATGCAGATGCCTCTCCGTCTAAGCGATACAAATGAACCTGAGCCGGACATCGCGGTCGTAAAAGGACAGATTCGAGATTTTGTTGAAACGCACCCTAACCGTGCCGAGTTGATCGTAGAGGTCTCGGAAACGACACTCAGATTTGATCGTGGAAAAAAAGCAAGTCTTTATGCCCAACATGGAATAGAAGATTACTGGATTATTAACATCAAAGACCGGCAAGTAGAGGTTAATCGGCAACCAGCAAAAAACGCCGAGAAGAAGGCGTATTATGCTGAACAGATTATATACCGGGAAGATCAATCGATTTCGCCGCTCGCAAAGCCGAAATCAAAGATCAAGGTCGCGGATATTTTGCCATAGGGACTTTGTTTTCATTTACAACGCCGCCGGAACATTTTGGTTCTAACAATTTCCGGCAAACTTCAGTTTGTTGTCACATTTACGCGTCAATCTAAAGTTTGACGAACAATTTATATTATGCCAGATATTTTATTAGTCATTTTAGCCGTCATATTCGTCCTCGGAATCGCCATAAACATTCACGAGTTTGGGCATTTTGCCGTCGCCAAGCTTTTTGGAATGCGGGTCGAGGCGTATTCCTTTTTCGGGCTTGGGCCCCGCGTTTGGGGGTTTAAGGTCGGGCATACGGATTACCGTGTCAGCGCGATCCCGCTGGGCGCATACGTAAAGCTTTACGGTGACGAGGCGACCGCCGCACTAGAAGGCGGCGAATCTGAAGGCGAGAAAGTGCCCGATGAAGAGCTTTACGAACTGCGCCCGCGTTGGCAGAAATTCCTTGTCATGCTCGGCGGGCCGTTCATGAATATTATGCTTGCGCTTGCGATACCGTTCGCCGCGGCAATGATCTACGGTGTGCCGTCGATGCCTGCGCCGATAGTCGGTGTTGTAAATACCGGCGGCGCGGCTGAGTCGGCGGGTATTAAGGTCGGGGACCGTATCTCGTCCTTTAACGGAATGGAAAGCCCGACATGGGAGAGCATTCGCGATGAGGCGATGATCTCGCCAGACAAGGAAGTTCCGCTTGTCGTCGATCGTGGCGGTCAAAAACTTCCCTTAACCGTTAAACCGGCTAAACAGTCGGTCGACGGCAATAGTGTCGGCGAGATCGGCCTGTTGCCCGATGTCGGCGTCGAGCCGGTTGAGGTCGGCACGATCAAACCGGATGCTCCCGCCGCTAGTTCGGGTTTACAGCCTGGCGACCGAGTGATCGCGTTCAACGGCCAGATTGTGAAAAACAGCCAGGAGCTCAGCAATCAGATAAAAGAAAATAAGGATGCCCCTGCCAGGATCACGATTGAACGCAACGGCCAACGCAGCGACATCCAGACCGCCGCTAAACTGGACGAAGATGGCGTTTATCGTATTGGCATTACCTTCGCCGCGGCAAATATCACGACCCGCGTGCCTGTCGGCCTTGGCGGAGCGGCTGGATTTGCGGTTGATTCAAACCTTCGCATTCTTCGCCTAACAGGCAAGGTTTTCGGTCAGCTATTTGCCGGCGAGAGGTCGGTCAAGGACGCAGGACTCGCCGGCCCAGTCGGTATCGTCCAGATCATTTCAAAGGTGGTTAAGGAACTGGGATTTGCGGGTCTGTTCGGTATTTTAGCCGTCATCAGCCTAAATCTCGGCGTCTTTAATTTGCTTCCGATACCGCTGCTCGACGGCGGACAGATTATGGTGCTCGGTATTGAAAAAGTGATGTCGTGGTTCGGCCGCACACTGTCGATGGCGATCAAGGAAAAGATACAGCTTGCGGGGCTTGCGGTGATTTTGCTGCTGATGGTGTTTACGCTGTTTCTTGATATTTCTAGATTCTTTTAATGGTACAGAGTTGCGGGTAATTGCAGAGTTGCAAGTGGTTGCAGAGTTGCGGAGTTTGAAGAAAATAACTTCCTGTAACTCTCCAGCTTCCTGCAAACTCTGCAACTTCCTGCAACTCTCTAAAGTTTAAGTTTATGAAACGAGTCACAAAAGCCGTCATGGTGCGGGACATTCAGATCGGCGGGGGTGCTCCGGTCGTTGTTCAGTCGATGACTAAAACCGACACGACCGATGTTGACGGCACGATTCGGCAGATTGAGGAAATGGTCACCGCCGGATGCGAGGTTGTCAGAATTGCCGTGCCTGACGACGATGCGGCTGCCGCGATGATCGACATCCGCAAGCGGACGGATGTACCGCTCGTCGCCGACATCCATTTTCATTACAAACTTGCGCTAAAAGCTCTCGACGCGGGCATCGACAAACTTCGCATCAGCCCGGGTAATATCGGACATATCGACCGCGTCCGCGAAGTCGTCCGTGCCGCTGAGGCCCGAAAGGTCCCGATCCGGATCGGCGTAAACGGCGGCTCGCTTGAAAAAGATCTGCTCAAGAAATACGGCACCGCTACGCCCGAAGCGATGGTCGAATCCGGCATGCGGCATATTCGCATTCTCGAAGACCTCGGCTTTTCAGACATCATAATTTCGCTTAAAGCATCTGACGTAAACCGGATGGTCGAAGCCTATCGGCTGATGGCCGCGAAGGTCGATTACCCGCTGCATCTCGGCGTGACCGAAGCGGGAACGCCGTTTGGCGGCACTATAAAATCCGCAATCGGACTCGGCGTTCTGCTCCACGACGGCATTGGCGATACGATTCGAGTTTCGTTGGCCGCCGAGCCGCACGAAGAAGTCCGTGTCGGCTGGGAAATTCTCAAGTCCCTGGAATTGCGTAAACGCGGCGTGACAGTCGTCGCCTGCCCGACTTGCGGGCGCCTCGATATAGATAATTTTGTCGAGATCGTCACCGAGGTCGAACGCCGTCTCGCACACGTCGAAGAACCTCTGCACCTTTCGATCATGGGTTGTGCCGTAAACGGCCCCGGTGAGGCGCACGATTCGCAGCTTGGCATCACATTCGGCCGCAATGTCGGCATGATCTTCAAGGACGGCGTCCCGATGCGCCGAGTTTCGGGCGAAGATATAGTCGAGGAATTCGTAAAGGAAGTTGAGATTTTGCGAACCGAAGGCAACACCGCAAAATCGCTGCTCGAAAACAAGCCTCTAGTTCAAATCGGCTAAGAATTTTTGCCCGCGAATTACGCTAATGGACGCGAATAAGAAGAGGGATGCTCCTGTTTTATTCGCGCATATTCGCGTAATTCGCGGGCAAAAATTCTTACGGGTAAAGAAACGTGAAAGGATAGTACGGAACATTCCGCAGTATTCCAAAAACGATCAGCAAGACAAATAATCCAAACAACGGCTTTGGCGAATAGGCCCATTTCGGGAATGCCCTTCCGCGAATGGCGACCAGCACCATTGAAAGAAAAAAGAATCCAAACAGCAACGCAAACAGCGGTATTAGCGCGTTGAAATCAATTGCTGTCATTAAATCGCCGTGAAATAGAGCATGAAACCCGCGAGTCAACCCGCAGCCCGGGCATGCAAATCCCGTCATCGAATAAAGTGGACAGACCGGCAAAAAGTTAACGTTTGAGGGATTAAAATACCAGACGACCATCGCGCAGCCTGTCATTGCAGTGACACCCGCAGCGGCTAGCCCGCGCTCGATTTTAGAAGTTGCTCCAATGACAGAAACCTCTGATTTCATAGGTTGGAAAGCATCCGTGCTACCATACCAACGGATTCCGCGTAAGCTATTGCATCCGACTCGTTGAACATCCCCCGTTCCACTGCATTCACTATCTTTTCTAGTTCCTTGATGGCTGCAGGTGGTATTTCAGGCGGTGCAGTCTGTAAGAATTCCCGAAATGCTTTTACTCCCGACGGGCGTTTTTCTCGCGCTCCGTTATTGACAAAGGACAAATTCAGTCCCAAGTCGAATTTCCAGAGTTCGAGCGGTTCCGAGCCCAGTCGTCCACGAATTGAGGAAATCAACGACTGTCCGATCGCCCGGCCCTCAGGCAAGGGTTCTTGTCCCGGAACAGTAGTTACGCTATTGATTGTCGACCTGAACGAACCTGATTTATCGACAATAGTTTTATCGCTAATCACCGTCTCA
>JANNGV010000600.1:0-2208 GCA_031404055.1 Chloracidobacterium sp. | reverse complement strand
TTTTTCTTTTGTCTTAAGCCACAAGGATGGTAAGCCCGTTCAAAGGGGCTGAGGAACATACAGCGAACATCCACCACGCCGTAAACGAGCGTGGCTATGTGCCGCGAGGACGCAGACGGCCGCGAAGAGTTAGGTCAGGCTTCCGTTGAGTCAGAGACTCACCGCACATCGAGCAGCTCAGCCGCAGGTAAGCTCTTGAAACTGATCGCTAATTATTTTCTTCATACAAACGCTGTTCTCGACACCGACATATTGTCCGTAATTAGGAATAACTTCGTAGCCCGATTTTTTATACAAAGCAATCGCTTCGGGCTGTTTGAAACCGGTTTCGAGAATGCCTTCGTTAAAGTTCAGTTCCTTCGCCCAGGCTTCAAGTTCTTGCAAGATCTTTCCCGCGACGCCTTTGCCGCGATTTTCCGGCCTCACAAACATTCGCTTAACTTCAGCGGTCCGTTCCGCATAGGCCTTTATCGCGCCGCAGCCGACGGCAATTTGGTCCGAATACGCGACGACTACTTCTTGCAGGCTGTCTATCTTATTGAATTGGGCGTAGAACGAATGTTCCTCGCCATCGCGGACCCGAAGTTCGGCATCAAGCAGGATCACAAGCTGCCTGAAATCCGGGTTTTCTGAATTTGTTCGTACGATTGTGAGCATTGGAGCAGCAATTAACTATTTCACAGACGTCTTGTGCACGACGCCACCCTTCATTACGAAACTCACTTTCTCCAGCAGCGCGACATTGGCAAGCGGATCACCGTCTACCGCAATGATGTCCGCGTATTTCCCGGCGGTGATCGAACCGATCTTGTCGCTCCAGCCGAACAGGTCCGCGTTCCCGACCGTTGCGGCCTGTATGGCTCCCATCGGCGTCATTCCCCACTCGACCATTTTTGCGAATTGCTTTGCGTTCCAACCGTGCGGGTAAACGCCTGCGTCGGTGCCGAAGGCAATCTTGACGCCAGCCTTAACAGCCTTTTGAAAATTTTCACGCTGAACCCGGCCAACCAGTTTCTCTTTCTCGATGATCTTCTGCGGCGTGCCGAACTTGGAATATTCGGCAAGTATGTAATCGTCGTTGTAGATATCGGCGGACAAATATGTGCCGCGTTCCTTCATGAGGCGGATTCCTTCTTCATCAAGAAAACTGCCGTGCTCGATGGAATCGACGCCTGCCTTGATGGCCATCTTTATGCCTTCGGTTCCGTGGGCGTGGGCGCAAACTCTTATGCCGTGCAGTTTTGCTTCCGCGACGATCGCGTTCATCTCTTCCTGGGAATACTGTGGTGCACCGACACTCGCTTCCTCGGACAAAACACCCGCGGTCGCACCAAACTTGATCACATCCGCACCGTTTTTTATCAGATATCGGACCTTTTTTCGGACCTCATCGACGCCATCCGCGATGCCGGACATGTCAGCAGGCGTTTTGTCACCGATCCACGCCGAAAAACCGTTTAGGTCGCCATGACTGCCGGTCGAACCGATGTAAAGGATCGCCGCAAGGACTCGCGGCCCCGTAACCTCACCTCGATTGATCGCGTTTCGAAGAGTGATATCAACAAACGGCCCTGAACCGACACTGCGAACCGTGGTAAAACCCGCGTCCAGAGTTCGCTTTGCATAAATATGGGCTGTCACGGCCTCATCAACGAACGAACGTCGAAAGAGCGACTCATAATAATCCGCACCTGCCTGTCCGGTAATGTGCACATGCGAATCGGTCAGGCCCGGAAGCACGGTTGATTTGGAGAGATCGATAACCGTGGCTCCGGCGGGAATTGTAAGATTGGGCCCGACTGCTTTGATCAACTCGCCCTCGACAAGGATCATTTGATTTTCAAGCACTTTGCCTTTTTCCGTATCGATAAAGCGTCCGGCTTTAATAACGGTCGTTGTTTTTACCTGAGCAATCAACGGAAATGACGTGAGTAAACAAAATGCGGCTACTATCAAAAAGCGGTAAAAGTTTTTTTTCTTGGGCATTTCAAATCCTCGTTTGGAATTCCTTCTTATTAACCTGTCCAAAAACCTATCCAAAGCATTCTTACAAGAATTGCAGCCTTCCAGAGCAGTTCCGATTTTGTTCCTCTTATTCATGCTTATTCCTCACGTTCAGTGGTTAAAAAAACGAACCACGGAACAAGATGAACAAGCAAGAACAAGGATTCGATCCAGAATGTCTCACAAAAATAGGTTTGTTTTAAG
>JANNGV010000599.1:0-4689 GCA_031404055.1 Chloracidobacterium sp. | reverse complement strand
GAACTCGGAGAAAAGGGAGCTGAGATCGAGGCAATGGTTGCGGAGATACCGACCTTAACGCTGCTAGAGGAGATGGCGGCAAACGCAGGGCTCGTCAATATCGAGGCCCATAACGCGACCGAGATATTTGAATTCGAGAACGGTGCCGAGTTTATCGGTTCGCCGCTAGTCGCCGATTTTCTTTTACCCGCATGGCTGAAAACGCTGAGTGAAAAGGAAAAAAGACAAGCCTTCAAAAAGCTTGCCCAGTTAATAGATGTCGAGGACGGCAATCTGACATTTAGATTTTCTGTTAAGGCGACATTGGTAACAGGTGAGAAGTCTTAGGCCGCTTTTTCAATAATTCCCAGCGTTTTTTTAGAAACATCAAGGGCGGCGAACCACGATTTGGGGTAATTGGCTGTTTCCCCTTTTTCGTTTTTCAGACGTATTTCGTCTGATTCAGAATACACCTCGATCCGATAAAGTTTGAACGGGATAAGATTTTTATCTTTTTTGGCGAGACAAACCGCCCAAACCGTGTTGACGGCGCCCAAAACAGTTAAATTCATGCCGGCATGTTTTCCGCGAATACCTTTACTGAAATCAACACTCTTCTTCATAACCCAATCTTTCCGTTCGTGTCGGTCGTCTAGCCGAAAATAGTCTTATCTCCTCTTCATTTTCCGTGTAAAAACTACGATCAGCTTGTCCGTTTTTGTCTTTCCGATTGTAATAAACCGAAGCTCGTACCAAGAGTGAGCCGGGTCGTCTACGGTTAATGCTGGGGGATCGAACAAAGCTCCGGAAGCTTCCTTAAAACTAATGCCATGTTTCGTCAGATTGGCGTAGTTTTTCCGGTCGTCCCAAACGATCCGTCTTTCAGCCATACTAATTAGTCTTGGCTTCTGTACGACGCCTTAGTTCTTCGGCGAGAGCATCATCGCTCAACGTCGAGACCTGCGGAGCCGCAGGGCCTGAAAGCTGGCCTTGTTCGGCTTTTTCCTCTTCCTCAGCTTCGCGCATGCCGTCTTTAAAGGCTTTACGGGTTGCTCCAAAAGACTTTGCAAGCTGCGGCAGCCTCGACGCCCCGAAAAGCAAAAACAAAACTGCAACAATTAATATAATTTCTGTTGTTCCAAAACTTCCCATAAATTTTTCTCAACTAAGATTTAGACGCGGCAGCCAGCAAAGCCGCTCAACTGCATATACCTATTCTACCTTAATTGCCGCACAGTTCTAAACTTTTAAGAGGCCGGTCGCCTCCCACCACCCCGTCCGCGAGAGCGTTCACCCCTCCTCAGGCGGGAGGGGAGGAAATCTCGCGGTTCTGACTTGTCCTGAATCGGTCCATTGCATCCACAAGCGCCGCCGTAATACCCTTTTCCGATACGGAATGGCCGGAATCGGGCACGACGATAAACTCGGCTTCTGGAAACGCACGGTGCAGGTCCCACGCCGAAGTGATCGGACACACGACATCGTACCGGCCCTGGACAATAACCGTCGGAATATGCCGGATCTTGTCGACATTCTCGATCAGATAGTTCTCCGTCGGGAAGAACGAGCCGTTCATAAAATAATGACATTCAATTCGTGCGAGCGAAAGCGCTTCGTGGGCGCCTTCCCAATGGTTCATCAGGTCTTGATCCGGATACAATTTCGATGTCGAGCCTTCCCAG
The DNA here is from genome assembly GCA_031404055.1 of Chloracidobacterium sp. Lineage (GTDB taxonomy): Bacteria > Acidobacteriota > Blastocatellia > Pyrinomonadales > Pyrinomonadaceae > OLB17. Next base: position 3,028 of record JANNGV010000599.1, on the reverse strand, counting down.
GTGCTCCAGGCTCGGGCGGCCGAGAGGCGAACATCCTCGTCGTCGCTGGTCAGGCGTTTATGATAAGCAGTAATAAAATCGCCGCGTTCCGATTCAGGTATTTCGTCGCGGTAGCGTTCCCAGAAATCGGGGAAGATCTCAGACGCACCGTACTGATAGAACCACTGAAGCTCCTTTTTCCGGGTCAGGAAAATGCCGCGAAGGATCAGGCCCAGACACCTTTCGGGGTGCGTTACGCCGTATGCAAGGCTCAGCGTACTGCCCCACGAGCCCCCAAAAACATGCCATTTTTCGATGCCGAATTTTTCGCGAAGAGCCTCGATGTCTTTGATCAAATCCCATGTTGTGTTCTCGCGAAGATCGGCGTGCGGGGTAGATTTACCCGAACCGCGTTGGTCGAAAAGGACGACGTGATAAACCGCGGGGTCAAAAAACTGCCGGTACATCGGGATCAGCCCGCCGCCCGGCCCGCCGTGCAGAAAAACGACCGGAATACCTTCAGGATTGCCGACACGTTCGTAATAGATTTCGTGGATTTCGGAAACCTTGAGCATGCCCGAATCAATCGGTTCGATCTCCGGGTAAAGTGTTTTCATATAGCGAAATTATCCCACCAAAGTTGAAATACAAGCAATGTCCAGAGCTCTTTGTGGTGCGAGGCGGTTCCGGTTTCGTGTTCTTTTATGAGTTTTTGCACATAATCGGCGTCGAACAAGCCTTGTTCCTTCAATCTTTGCGGTGCGAGCAGGTCGTGGATGAGCGGATTCAGGCGGCCTTTCAGCCAATCGGCAATCGGTATGCCGAAGCCTTTTTTTGGCCGGTGCAATATTGTTTTAGGTATCAGGCCTTCGGCGGCTTTTCGGAGGATATACTTTCCCGTCTTGCCTTTGAGCTTGTATTCGAGCGGGATTGACGCAGCAAACTGGCCGATGCGCGGGTCGAGGAACGGGGCACGCGTTTCGAGTGAAACGGCCATTGCGGCACGGTCGACCTTGGTTAAAATGTCCTCGGCCATGTAGAAATTGATGTCGGCGTACTGCATTTGCTCGATCACATTTTTTGCATCTGATGCGTTGACCAGTTCGCGGACGCCGCGATAGATGTCTGCGTTGGTATGCTCAAGAACGTCGCGGGTGAGCAGGCTTGAATGCTGCCCGGCCGCGAACGAACCGAACCATGAATGGTGGCGTTCGACGGCGTCGGATTTAGACGCACGGACAAAGCGTTTCGCCTTGTAGTCGAACGACATGTTATTTGTCGAAACCGGGAGGCTGTTCACTATCGGCTCGATCAAACCGGATCGTAGAAAGGCAGGAATCGATTCATATTTGGCCGCCACTTTGTGCGCATAGTACATCGGATAACCGGCAAAAAGCTCGTCTCCGCCGTCGCCGCCGAGAGCAACGGTGACATGCTTTCGGACAAATCGGGCGAGGAGATATGTCGGGATTAGCGATCCGTCCGACAGCGGTTCGTCGAGCCATGTACCGATCTCGGAGATAAGGTCACCGGCTTTTTCGGCACTCAGCTTTTCTTCGTAATGCTCGGTGTCCAAGTGCTTTGCGACCTGCTTGGCGTATTTCGATTCATCGAAGGAATCTTCTTCAAAACCAATAGAGAATGTTCTTACTTTTTCGGTCGCATGCTGAACGGCGAAGGCGGCAACGGTCGAGGAATCAATGCCGCCGGAAAGCAGGATGCCGAGCGGAACATCCGAAACGAGACGCATTCGGACGGCATCCGACAGAAGATCTTTTAGTTCAACTGCGGAATCGGCGAAGGAGGCGGAACCACTGCCGGTATGGAGTGTGTTCTTTCTTCCGTTCGACGTCGGTTCGTCGCGAGAACCACCACGTCCGCCCACCACCCCGTCAGCCGAAGCGTCTGTCACCACTCCTAAGACAGGAGGGGAGCTTAAGAACTCAGTCGCTGCCGCTTCCGGTTCTGACCAGGACAGATCCCAATATCGCCGCGTTTTTACTTCGCCGTTTTCGACCGTTAGCATGTGCGCGGCTGGGAGCTTGTGGATACCTTTATAAATCGACATCGGCGCCGGCACGTAATCGAACGAAATGTAATGGCGCAGTGCGTCTAGGTTGATCTCGGCTTTAACGGAAGGGTGTGCCAGCAGGGCTTTGGGCTCGGACGCGTACAGCAGCTTGCCGTCGAAAATGCCGTAATAGAGAGGCTTTTCGCCAAAGCGGTCGCGAGCGATGAGCAACTTTTTCTTCCTCGTGTCCCACAACGCAAACGCATACATGCCGTTGAGATAATCTACAAGAGCGTCGCCGTGTTCCTGGTAAAGGTGCGGCAGTATCTCAGTGTCGGTCTGCGTCGTAAACTTGTGCCCGCGGTTTTCCAGATCGGCACGGACCTCGCGGTAATTGTACAGCTCGCCGTTCATCATGACGACAACCGAAAGGTCCTCGCTAAAAACGGGCTGGTCGCCGGTCTTTAGGTCGATGATCGACAGCCGCCTCATCCCGAGCGCGACCGTATCATCCGTCCACAAACCTTCCGAATCCGGCCCGCGATGGACTATGCGCTCACACATCGAGTGCAGAATGGCTTCGTTGTGATCCCGCGAATATTCATTTGTGTTCAGGTTTATCCAACCTGTAATACCACACATATTGCTAGCGTTTCCGTTTCGCGCGTTTGAACCTCATTGAGTTAGCTATTCGTGAGGCAAGGTTTAGGTAATGTTTATTATTGTAATTGACCGTGAGCGTAAAAGTGCCCGCACCAAAGAAATCTCCATCAAACACATCTAATTTTGGGAAATTTACGTAGTAAAGATAACGAAAATTGCTTGCGCCGGACTCTGGACACCTCTGCACGATTGCCTTTCTGGAGGCTATTCTCGTTCGAAAGATACGCGTTTGTCTTGATTTCGAGCATACGAGAACAAGTTCTTGCGGAGAGGAAATTCCACTATTACGAATGAAATTCGGTGTGCCCTTGTGTACACCTCGCGCAGCGTGAGCGCGATGCGTGCCTCTTCGGCCAGGCTCGGGTGGCAGCAGGT
>JANNGV010000598.1:0-5631 GCA_031404055.1 Chloracidobacterium sp. | reverse complement strand
GAATCGGGGAGCGTTTATCGTGGTCTTGTAATTTTTCGCGGAAGTCCGCAACGGTGTAATGACGAGTTCGGCGTTGCCAATGGCTTCAGCGTTTTTAAGATCCTGTCCGGAATCGTTAAAAAGCGTTTTGACGGAATCGGCCGTGAGCAGCTTGTTTGCGGTATCTTCCGAACTGTCGGGCACGTCCAATTTAACCGTTGTTCGGCCATCGGTAATTATTCTACTTAGGAGGCCGTCGGTTTTGAACAAGACGTTGATACTCTTTTGGGCTGTCATCGTCATTTTCGAATACTCGCCCGCTTTTGACGGTGTGACGACCGCCGAGCCAGTACCCGCGACATCAGCGGTTTGCAGCTTTTGCTCTTCGTTAAACCTGGCATTCACTTCCGCGCCGCTCACCTCGGTCGTTCTTTCAGCGGTCGTCTGCCTAATAAGCGCGCTGCCGAGCACGCGGGATAGTTTCAACTTTTTGTTCTGAAACAATTCGGCATAGATGCTGTCACCGCGAACAAAGTTTGCGCCCTGTGTGATCTCGGCACCGCCCGCTAGATGTATCTTGCCCGAAGACTGTTCATAAACCCCGTTCGCGGCTTTTATGTCAGTCGGGCTTTCGTCCTCGACGGTAATAATGTGCAAACCGTTCTTTAGCTCGAAACGGTCAGCGTCATTTTGATAGAGCGCATAACCGGAATCGATCTTTGTCGGCTTTCCGTCGGCTTCGCGGCTATCGATATGGACGTTATCGAACAGTTCGATCCTTTTGAACGTCCGGTTTTCACCATCGCCCGGCTCAAGGTAGGCGATTGCTCTCCCGGATCGAATATCAGCCGTTCGCGTCTTATTTGACGACACTATTGCCCGGACCGAATTATGCAGTTCTATCTTTTCGTTTGTTTGATCGTAGATGGCGCTGCCGGCATTTAGCTTGCTGCTACTAGTGCCTGTTGCTGCCAGCTCGGGTGAGTCAAACGTTTCTATCTCGACATCCCGCAAAAGCTCCAGCTTCTTTTCCTTTACATTAACTGTTGCTCCAAACGCCTTGCCCTTAACGTTTTTTCGCTCAAATTGGATCGACTCTTCGGCGGTGGCAATCTCGGTCGCCTTGGTATAAGTCAGCTGCTCCGTTTTTACGTTCAGCGAATCGCGCGTGGCGATACTCACTGCTCCGGAGAAGTAGGCGGTAAAGTTCTTATTCTCCGCAGGAACGTAAACCGCCTTCTGCGCACTTATCTGATCCGAGGCCGTACCGGCATCGTCAAAAACCTGTAAATAAACGTTTTCAAGCTCCTGATGATTGTCCGCAAACGATATCGCCTTGTCGGCCTTGATGTAATATTTAGCGACATCGCCATCCATCTCGCGGCGTTCGTAACCGTTTATCGACGCAACTACGTCTTTCGACAAGGCTGTTGGGAAACCCTGCATTCGAAACTCAGGATTCTTGCTCGCGCGGTAAAATCCCAGCAAAACAACCAGAACAGTTAACACAAGCAGACCGATGGCTCCGAATCGAAATGCTCGCGGCATTCCGGCCCGAAGCCGAAGGTTCTTGATATTCTCAGTCTTTTGTTCCTTCACCTATTCAATTATCCGCCCTTAGATCTTCAACGACAAGTTGCAGCCTGGTGTTGCCCTGCCACGTATTCGCATCGGCGGTGTAAGCCACTTCGATGCGCGTGTTGGGCGTCAACGTTTGCTTTTTTGATTTGTCGACGCCGTCCCACCACACCGCCTCAAGGCGTTTGCCGGTCTTGTCCGCAAGATGCAGCTTCAGATGCTTCTCCTTCATAACATAGGGTTCGCTGCGAAGATAGAGATCTTTTGTTACAAAGACCGGCTTGGGATTTCCGGCCCCAAATGGCTCAAGTTTTTTGATATCTTCAAGCAAGTTCAGGCTCAGCGTTTGTGATGTAACTACAGCGTCGATCATTAGTTGGGGAGTAAGATCGGTTTCGGAGAGCGCGGCCTTGGCATGCAGGTTAAGTTTCTCGCGCAATGCCCCGATATTTTCGGTCTTCATCTTCATACCAGCCGCGGCGGCGTGTCCGCCGAACTGTTCGAACAACTCCGGGCAGCTTTCAAGCGCGTCCAAAAGATGAAAGTTCGCAATGCTTCTGGCGCTGCCGTGGGCAACGCCATTTTCGGTCGATAAAACAATTGTCGGGCGATAAAGCTTTTCCGCGATCTTCGATGCGGCTAATCCGATGACGCCGCGATGCCAATTGTCGCCGGCAACCACGACAAAATGTTGGTCCGTCCAACTGTCGGCTTCGAATAACGCGAGCTCGGTGATCTTTTGCTGCATTTGCTGCCGCTCACGATTACGGCTGTCCAATATCGAGGCAAGTTTGCGGGCTTCGCTAAAATCTTCACATTCGAGCAATTCAACGACGTGCCGAGCAACATCCATCCGGCCCGCCGCGTTAATTCTCGGTGCAATGCGGAACCCGATGTGCAGGCTCGTCATCTCTGACGTACAGTCCGAAACTTCCATCAAGGCCCGCAAACCAGTGTTCTCAGTCTTCACGAGTTCCTTTAGCCCTAACGAAACGATCGACCTGTTCTCACCCGTCAGCCGCATCACATCGGCTACGGTTCCGATGGCGGCAATCTCAAGAAAACTCGTAATAAGTCGTGCATCGCTCTTCTCAAGCAGCAATGCCTGAGCAAGCTTGAACGCGACGCCGACGCCGGCCAGATCTTTATCGGGATACGGACAACCCGGCTGGTTTGGATTTACAACCGCGACGGCCGGCGGATTTCCCTTTTCGGGATCGGAAAGATGATGGTCAGTGACGATCACATCCAGCCCGTTTGCCTTTGCCCATTCGAGCGGTGCAAAACTGCGGATGCCGCAATCGACGCTGATAACGAGACTGAACCCGTCGGCCTTCGCTATTTCGAGTGCCGGAATGTTGATCCCGTAACCTTCGGTAAAACGATTCGGAATATGGAACCCTGTTACGACGCCAAACCGGTGCAGAACCTTTCGCAGCAGAACAGTGCCCGTAGTTCCATCAACGTCATAATCGCCCCATATCAAAACCTTTTCGTTGTTTGCGACGGCAGCAAGAATCCGGGCAACAGCGTCCCGCATTCCTTTGAGAAGCAGCGGATCGTTCAGATCGTCAAAGTGCGGGGAAAGAAACTTACGCGCGGAATCTTCGTCGCGATGTCCGCGGGATATAAGCAGGGCCGCAACCAACGGCGAAAGCCCAAGCTTTGCCGAAAGTTCGCTCACCTCGTCAAAATCGTGCTTCCGTATAGTCCACCGCTTGTTCATTCGGATATGGGAAAATGCCCTGTCATAATTTCGGCTAAGGTAGTTCGTGGATTTCTTCCTAAGTCCCCTCCGTGTCTTCACTTTGTGCTTTTGTGTCAAAAAAAGCCGATAAACACAAAGAACACGAAGTTTTTGCAAAAAGTAGACACAAAGGAAGAAATTGGTTTGCTTTCTGGCAATTAAATTCCACGTCGCGCACCGAGAAATTAGTTCATTACCGGACTAAGCACTCCGAACCACAGAAGCCCGAGCAGGACAGAGCCTAAAATAAGCCTGTAAATGATAAATATCGCGGTTGAATTCTTTCGGAGGAAGGCTATCAGGAACCAGATCGCCAGATATCCGACTATGGCGGAAACAATTGTCGCGACAATCAGCGGCCCAAAACCATTTTCCGGCAGAATATTCCACGCTTCGCGCAGTTCGAGCAATCCACTTGCCGTTATCGCCGGGATCGAGAGCAAAAACGAGAATCTCGCCGCCGTTTCGCGTGTTTGTCCGGCAAAAAGTCCGCCCATTATGGTCGAACCGGAACGGCTTGCTCCCGGCATTAAGGCCAGCACCTGTGAAAGCCCGACGACGATAGCGTCCGTCATCCCAAGACGCCTTATCGTTTTTCGTTGGCTGCCGACCATTTCGGCGATGCCGAGCAAAATAGCAATGGCGATCAGCATTATGGCGATAAACCAGAGGTTTTTAGTCCCCTCGCCTTCGATAAAATCCTTAAAAACCAGCCCGACCACGCCGATCGGTATCGACCCGATAATTATCAGCCACCCAAGCCACGCATCTTCGGACAGCCAGATCGGACGCACGCCGTGCGTTCCGCCATAATACATCCGATTTCTTCTGCGGGTGATAAGAGCCCAGTGATCCCGGATAAATGCCGTCGTAATACTAAGGATATCGGAGGCAAAATAAACAAACACGGCCGCCAGAGTCCCAAGTTGGATAACCGCCATGGTCGCCGTAATCTGACTGGCGTTTCCGTCATAAAGATTCGTCCAGCGGCTCGCAAAAACAAGGTGTGCGGTCGAACTGATCGGGATAAATTCCGTTAAACCCTGCACGATCCCAAGAATAATTGCTTGTAAAAAACTCATTTAGAAGTGCTGACGAGGCGGACAACTGCGTTAATTCCCTTATGACGTTGTAACCGTTTTACACCATTTAGTCAAAGCACTCCCCAGAGTCGCCGTTTAGAGGCGGGCTTGCCCGCCCGTTAAAAAATTCAGCGCGGGAATCGCTGTCAGTACCGCGCGATGGCACCGATCCGCCGCTTTTCCCGGTTCTTCCGGTTCATTCCTGTTCGTCTTATTCCGTGGTGAAAACAATTTAGATCACAACCACGAACGAAGAGGATCAAAAACCGATACCATGAAATGAAAACCATGAGTAGCCACGCCTATACGATAGAGCCCGGTCGCTACCGCTTCAGGTTCTGACAGGATTTCTCTATTAAGTGCAGGTGAAGAGCAGTATCTGTTATTATCACCATTCGTTCCGAATAAAAGGAAACTACCAATCACATGCCCGATCTTTCGTCCGTTTCCGTGCTGTTTGATGTCAAGGAGACATTTTTTACGGCCTTTGGACACAATGTCAGCTACGTAGAGTTTATCGGTACGCTTTTCGGCCTGATATCGGTCTTTCTGGCGGCGAGGGCAAATATTCTTACGTGGCCCACGGGGATATTGAATGCGATTTTCTTTCTCGCTATCTTTTACCAGATACACCTCTACTCCGACATGTTTCTGCAATTCTATTTTTGCGGGATGGGCGTTTACGGTTGGCTTTCTTGGAAGTACATGGCCGGACACAATACACAAGGCGCAATCAGCACGCTGGGCAATAGCCAGAGAGTGCGGCTGGCGGTTTTTATCGCGGCGGCAACGCTCATCATCGGCACTCTGATAGCCAGGCTACATTTGCTGATCCCGCAGATATTCGATCATCCCGCCTCTTATCCGTACGTGGACACATTCATCGCTATCTCGAGCATTCTCGCTACAATACTGCTCGCGCGCCGCATATTCGAAACCTGGGTGCTATGGGTAATTGTCGATATTACAAGCATCGGTTTGTATTCGGTAAAGGGCGTGAAACTTATCGCGGTCGAGTTCGTTATCTTCCTATGCCTGGCCGTGCTCGGAATTTTTAGCTGGTACCGACTTTGGAAAAAAGAGGAAGTTTCGGCCGACGCATTAGGCTAAGGTTCGACAACATACGCCTTAAACTTGAACGTGCCGTTACTTTTAACAAAAATTAAATGCTCGGCGTTTTCGGTTGAAACAACATAGCTGCCCGCATCTCCTCTGGAAAATCGTGGATTTTCCTCAGGAAGGAAT
>JANNGV010000597.1:0-3574 GCA_031404055.1 Chloracidobacterium sp. | reverse complement strand
TGTGGGATTCCTTTATGATTAGAAACGTTTTTAAACATTTTGTCAACCGTTTTAACGTGGCGGTTTTGGTTTGACTGATGATAGGTTTCACGCAAGAATCTAACTAGACGATGATCAAGAAAGATATAAAAGAGATCGGTGGCAACGCACTGCGGATTCTAATCTTTTCGGTGTTTTTTGCCGGATTTCTATTCGATTTAAGTGCCCAGAAAACGGTCGATAAGACCGTGGCAACGGTAAGCGACGGGTTAAGGACGGAGTTGATCACCTATTCCGACCTGCGATGGCAGTTGGCCCTGCAGCCGAATGTGCAGCTAACGCCGTCAAGCTCGGAAGATCTTAACACCGCCCTGCAGTTATTGATAAATCAGCGAATATTCGCACTCGAAGCCGAAAGGCTGCCGCGCTCTGCTCCGACCGATAAGGAAATTGAGGCGGAGATCCTCAGAGTCCTGACCCAGTTTCCGTCGACCGCCGAGTTTGAGAAAAGACTGCGGGCCGTTGGCTTTGAATCGATAAAGGACGACAATTTGGAGCGGCTGATCTCCCAGAGAATAGCGATAGAAAAATACCTCGATTTCCGCTTTCGGTCCTTTATCGTAAACACGCCCGAAGACGAGTCTAAGTATTACAATAATACATTTGTTCCGGACTTTCGGCGGCGCTATCCCGGCCTGGTTATTCCGACTTTGGACGAAAAACGCATGGAAATCGCGAACGTGTTGACCGAAGAAAAGGTCGTAGTGAATATCGAAGCCTTCCTTGACGACGCAAAAAGACGCGTGGAAGTAGTGATCCTCAGCGCGGTTTAGACGTCATTCCATAAAACCAGCTTTTGTAAACCTGATTACGGGATCCAACGTAATAAGCTATCGTTACGCAACTCAGCTTTAGGAGATCTGCATGAACTTATTTTTTCAAACCAACATTATGAAACGCGGAACATACGCCTTCCTGCTGATCGCGATTCTTGCGATTCAGCCATTTGCACAAGCAGCCGCATCGGCGGTAAAACCCCTTTCGACAGTTGAGAGCGAGATTACCGAGAAGATCACCGTCGGTACGATCAAGGACATCACCGCCACCCTCTCATCAACCGAGATGCAGGGCCGCGGCACAATGCAGCCGGGCGGCGACAAGGCCGCGAACTGGATCGCGGAACGATTTCAGAAGCTTGGCTTAAAGCCGCTTGGCGATAAGGGATCATACCTGCAAAAGATCGATTTTAAGGAAACTTTGTTCACGCCCGAAACAACCTTTAAAGTTGGCGATGAAAGTCTTAAATTCGGCACGGATTATGCATTTATCCCTTATTCAAAAGACGACAAAAGCGCCGGCGGTGACCTCGTGTTTATTGCTTACGGCGTCCAGGCGGAGCAAATAAAGCGTGATGATCTGCAGGGCATCAACGTTCGCGGAAAGGTCGTGGTAATGCTTGATGGACCTCCGGCCAATGTATCCGAAGATGCGTGGGAAAAAGGGAATGCTAAGTTCGCGATCCTCGGCAATATCTTTCGCAGCGGAGCGGCGGCGGTGGTCATCATCGGCCATGGCCGGGAGAAGGATGCTCCCGAACTTATCATTAGTTATCTGAGCCGCCGACAGATCGCGCTGTCAGGCGAAAGTGTGCAGTCACAGCCGATTCCGCCCATCATCACGGCCGGTAGAACCGCCGCCGAAAAGCTGTTTGCCAAATCAGGCACAACGCTCAAAGAAGCTCTTGCGGCCGCGGAACAGAACAATTTCAAGCCGATAGATCTGAAACAAACAGCGAAAATAGTTTCGAAAACGAAGTCGGTAAAAGGGACGTCAAGCAATGTCGTCGGATATCTCGAAGGCTCGGATCCGAAGCTGAAGGAAGAGGCTGTTCTATTCTCCGCCCATTACGACGCCTACGGCACCGAGAATGGAAAGATCTATTTTGGAGCCGCCGATAACGCGCTAGGCACGGCAGAGATGATGTCGGTCGCCGAGGCCTATTCGAAAATGTCGGTAAAACCGAAACGCTCGATGATATTTCTGGCCGTAACCGGAGAAGAATACGGACTTTACGGATCGAAACACTGGGCAAAGAATCCGACTTGGAATATTAAGAAAGTGGCCGCTAACCTTAATCTTGACGGTATCGGATCGGAGGTTTACGGCCCGGTTAAAACGATGGTCGGTTACGGCGGCGAACATTCGACTTTAGGCATTTTGCTCGACGATCTGGCCAAAACCATGGGCATTAGCGTCATTCCCGATCCAGTTCCGGAAGAGAAAGTGTTCTATCGCTCGGACCATTATTCATTTGTAGAACGCGGGGTTCCCGCTTTGATGATCCTGGGCGCTCCGGCCGGCGATAAAGAAATCTGGCTTAAGCGAATCGAGGCCTGGGAAAAGACCGACTATCATCAGCCGGGCGACGTAATCCAGCCGAATTGGGCGTGGGAAGGAGCAGAAACCGTGGCGGAATCGATGGGAATTCTAGGATGGCGAATCTCGGAAACCGAAGCGATGCCTTCGTGGCTGGCAACCTCGCGATTTGCCAAACTCGAACGCGGAAACAGCAAGGAATTGCCGGAAGAGAAATAGGTTGGATAACCGTGAATGGATTAGTGTTCTTGACCTTGCCGGACACTAATCGTATCATTCTTAGTTCCCGCCGGAGTGGCGAAATTGGTATACGCACTAGACTCAAAATCTAGCGGGCTTAACGCTCATGTCGGTTCGATTCCGACCTCCGGTACCATCTTTTTGAGAATGCCGCCATTAAAGAAAATTTATCAACATCATCAAAAAATAGTAGTATTCGGCCCGCTTGTTATGAGACACTAGGGCCACTGGAGGTGATATTTATGATAAATAATTCAACTGAGGTAATTAAAAACTGAATAGATCTTTTACTTAATTAAAGGATCAAGAATGAGGCTGTCTGAAAAAGGCGGCCTCTTTCGTTTTTAATTAACCAACTAGGCGGCCACATTCGCCAAGACTATAAGAGCGTCTCCACCCACAGATATTGCAAACTCAACTTCTCTTTCCCGTCGGCGGGCTCAGTTTTTCTTGATTAACTTCATTTCCCAATTGGGATTTATCGGTATGGTTACTTCGCTGCCTGGGACTGCCTTCTCGAATTCTTCGGCATGTGTTGCGAAATGGAAATCTTTAAAACTTGGATTAGTCCAGTCTTTTATGATTCCATACGGAACAAGGACCAGAACCCCAACAGCGGAAAATTTTACAATTCTTGACGCTGCGTTCGACGCCAGGTACATCAGCGAAACTAGGGTACAGAAACCAGGTATAAACCAATATCGCAGCGAAGTGTTGTTTGCGGCGATGTAAGCCCATTGGCCGTCAACAGGCGTTGAGGCAGGAGAGACCAGGGACGCGGCGTAGATCAAAATGGCCAAAAGGATAAAGAGGCGAACTTCCGGGATTGATTTGAGAAGGGAGTAAACAACGAGAAAAGCCCCAAATAGGCAAACAAGACCGACCAAAACGATATTCCAATCGAATCGCTCCATCAGCAGATGAAAGCCGCCCTGGCCGATTATCGGAGTGACGAAAATATGTCTGAAAGTTATCTTAA
>JANNGV010000596.1:0-4650 GCA_031404055.1 Chloracidobacterium sp. | reverse complement strand
GAATTCCTTATGGGGCAATTATTTCTTTATACAAAGTTATTGATGGCAAGGAGAGGTTCGTATATTCCTATCTCGTTGGAGCAAACGGTCGGTTTGATTTTAGGGGTTAAGCAAAGGTTTTTATTTATTAAAGACGGGTACAATAGACGGTTATTTTAATAGCGATTACGTTACGGTTCTGCTCGCACCAAAGGACAAGGATAGTTCAACCAAAGACATAGAAATTGATTTACAAGTTGGAACATAGATTTTTTATGAGATCGCTCAATCTGGCAATACTTTCTGCACTCCTGCTTTTTCTAACGGCTCTATCCGCAGTTGGCCAAACCGACGCACGCATTTCCGCGACCTGGCAGGTGCAGAAGTACGACATTTCCGCGACGCTGCCGCAATCGGAGGCGGAGCGTAATCTGGTTGTCAAGGCAAAGATCGATGTGAAGAATGTCTCCGCTCAGCTAGCTTCGACCTTGACTCTTCGGATCGGTTCGAGCGCCGAGATCACGGGCGTTAACATTAATGGAGCCATCGTTGATTTTACGAAAGGCGAGGAGAAAATAAACTCTGCAACAAGTTTGCAGCGAATTGTCTTGCGTATACCGTCGGTCCAGCCTGGTGCGGCTGTGTCGGTGACGGTCGATTATAAATTTAACGTTAAGGAAAACTCCGGACTGAATGCGATCTCGCCGGTTGGGTCGCAGTTTTTGCCCACATCTTTTTGGTATCCGACGCCGAACAGTTGGTATTTTGCCCGCGGGGCCGACTTTGCGCCAGTCCGTTTGCAGGTTCAGGGCGGAGGCCAGACTATCGTGGCGTCCGGAACCGAGTCGGGCGGGGCGTTCGATCAAAAGCTTAGCGGCCAGCCGTTTTTCGTGTCGGGAAGCTGGGATGCTGTCACTGCGGGCGGCATAACGGTAATGATCCCGAAAGGTGCTGGGGCCGACGAACAAAAACGAGCGGCCGAACTGGGGGCGATCGCGTCGGAATCGAAGGCGTTCGCGGCGACCTTGCTTGGAGCCGCTCCCGAGGTTCCGATACGGATCGTTGCGGTGAAACGCGGCGGCGGTTTTTCTGGCGGCGGAACAGTTTTTGTCGATGACGCTGTATTGCGGCGAAGCAAGATCGATTCGCAGACGGCGATGAATTTAGCCGACGCGATGGCAAAGCTATGGCTTGGAAATTCCGTTGCGGTTAATGGAGACGGTTTTGGAGTAATTCGAGAGGGACTGGCGAAATTTATCGCTACGCAATTTATCGAGAGCAAATACGGCAAGGACGTGGCAGATGTAGAACGTCTGCGCCAAAGGACGGCTTACGCGGCCGTGGCCCGCCGAGATTCGCCGCTGAATATCGCGTCACCGCTCGATGATTATTATTACCCGGAAGTCGCCAACAAAGGCGCGATGATCTGGCGGCTGATGGCGAAAAAAGTTGGGCAGAACGAGCTTTTTACCGGTATCAGGGCCGCAATGCAGGACGGCACATTTACATTGGCTGAATTTCGAGCCGCGAACTCATCGAATAAAGAATTCCTCGATTATATGTTCGACCAGATCACCGAAATGAATCTGCGGGCCGGTTTGCCGCAGGTAGCTGGCGGTGAATCAAAAGTAGCATTGCTTAATTCTGGAGCGATCGATGCGACGGTAAATGTTGTTGCCGTGTTGGCTAGCGGTGAGCGAATATCCGCTCCGGCGACAATCCGGGCAAAAAATTTTGGAGAGGTGATTTTCAAAACCGCCAGTAAAATAAACCGCATCGAGGTCGATCCCGAGAAATTTTACCCGCAAACGGATTATTCCGACGATGTTGCCCCGCGTGAGGTGACGGACAATGATTTGCTGCTGGCTGTAAAGAGATCGTTCGACAAGCAGGAATATGCACTGGCTGAAACTATCGCCCGGCTCGTGCTTCGCGAGGTGCCCCGATTTGACGATGTTCGGGTGCTGCTCGGCCGCTCGCTGCTTGCGCAGAATAAGAACGCCGACGCCGAAAAGGAATTCCGTGCCATTCTGGACGAGAAGCTCCCCACGTCAAGAAGCCTTGCCTGGGCAAATGTCGGTTTGGGCGAAGTCGCTTCGAAAGGAGGAAATGCGGCCACAGCTGTGAAATTTGCCGAAGAAGCCATCAGGGCCGATGCCGAATACGGTGCAAGCCTTGCCGCTCGTGCCATGAGAAATCGTTCGAATTCCGCGTCGGCCGCCGACGAATCAGTCAAGGCCTTTTTCGCCCAATTCGACAAGGCCGCAATTTCGAACAGAAAAGCCGAGATGGACGCGATGGCCGTCGTCGGCGACGCCTCTAAATTCGTCTCCGGTATTACGGGCCAAGCCGTCGATTGGAAGACGCAGGTTCTGCATATCGACAAAATTGACGCAGGCAGCGTTTTGGTCGAAACCACGTTGTCGATCAAGCTGCTTAATAAAGAACCTGAATCGGGGACAGCGGTTTTTCGACTTGCAAAGGTTGGGTCGGGCTGGAAACTGAGCGGCGTGGATATTTTTGAGGTTAGGTAGTCCTTTCATCTAGAACGCGCATTGATATTCGCGTTTCTGCGCCCGGAAGAAATCTATGATCGACGATGACGTGCTTTCACGGGCCCGAGATATAAAATTGCTTCTCATGGACTGCGACGGCGTCCTGACAGACGGGCGTCTTTATTTTTCTCAACATGGTGAGGAGATGAAGGTGTTTCATGTGCGTGACGGGCAGGGGCTTGTAATGTGGCATCGGTCGGGCTTTAGCTCCGGGATCATCACCGGACGAGATGCGGAACCGATAATCAGAAAAAGAGCTGTAGAGATCGGCATTCAGTATGTGAAAGCCAATTCGACTGATAAGATACGCGATTTTGAAGATATTATTGCCGAGGCGGGAGTTTCACCGGACGAGACCGCCTTTATCGGTGACGACATCGGCGATCTAGGGCTACTGGGCAAGGTCGGCCTTTCGATAGGTGTTGCCGATGCGGTTGATGAGGTGCTTGCAAATGTTATGTATGTGACAAAAGCGAAAGGCGGCTGTGGTGCAGTTAGGGAAGTGACCGATCTGTTGCTCAAGGTAAAGCTCTAGCTCGTCGCAGAGTTTTACGAGACGAGCAGTCCGAAGTCCGCGAATTTCTTCAGAATCGACTGAATTTGGTCGGCCAACTCATCAACCTGATCCTCGGCCTTTACGCTGCCGCTTTTCGTCATTTCAACGTTAATAGCATTTATATCCCGGGTTCCGTCCAGCAGCAATAGCAATCTGGCCGCGAGTTTGTCATCGAGATTCAAATTCGTTCCGTTTAGCGTCGTCACTGTTTCACCGTCCATCTCAACCTGACGGCGGGCGAATGAGCTTGCGAAAGGGCGTTCGCTCACCGTCGCGACAACATCCGGCTGGAATTTGTGCAGATCGATAAAACCGGGATAAAACAACTGCATTAAAAACGAAGCGGTTTTTTCCCCTTCCTCGGCGGTTACTGATCCATCATCAGGTCTGACCAATTCCTTCGACCGCTCGATAAGATCGACGAAACTGATCCGTCGCGGAGATTCGCGGTCAAGCAATGTGTGTTCTCGCTGATCGGCGTGTCGCGCACGCGATCCTCACCGAACTCCTTGAGCAGACCGTCGGTGACCTTGAACGCGCCGTTGAACACGCCTACGTCCTCGCCCATCAGGAAGACGTTTCGGTCGGCTGTCATTTCCTCGCGCAATGCAAGATTGAGCGCTTCGCGGTAACGCATCTCGGGCATGGTCCTTACATCCCCTCTTCGGGAGGAAGGGGCAGTGGCAGCGGAGGCGGGCCGCTGTCATCGCGTGCGAAGCCTTCGCGCATCACGACCTGCTCGTCAAATTCCGCGCCTTCAGTCTGAGCTGCGCTGGCCTCGGCCAGGCGCTGTAGCTCGGCGTCGCCGGCGATGTTCTCGCCTCGCTGCGTCTCGGGCGAGCGCGCGTCAACCGAGTACCAACCGCGCAGCTGGTCGCCGAGCACGTAGACGTCGTCGTACAAAGTGTCGAGCGCGGGATACGGCGACTCGTCGGCAAACTTCACTGCCGCGTCAACCTGTTGCAGCGCAAGCTTGTCGAGCGCCTCCGCCTCGGCGCCGTTGATCGCGCCGCCGCGGATCAGCTTGTTGGCGAACTGCACGATCGGGTCGCGCTTGCGCCACTCGTCGACCTCCTCTTTGGTTCGGTAATCCTCGGGGTCTGCGATCGAGTGGCCGCGAAAGCGGTAGGTGACGGCCTCGATCAGCACCGGCTGGCGGTCGTTGCGCGCAAGGTCGAGTGCGTTCTTCACGCAGGATTCAACGTCCAGAACATCCATTCCGTCGCAGCGCGTGCCGGGCACGCCGAAGCCCTCGCCTTTGGCCGCAAGGTTTGTCATCGCCGAGTGTCGCTCGCTCGAGCGAAGTACCCATCCCGAACTGGTTGTTGACGATGATGAAGACGACCGGCAACTTCCAAAGCGCAGCAAGGTTGAGGGTCTCGCCAAACGTGCCCTGATTGGTGGCGCCGTCGCCGAGCATGCAGACGACCGCGTCGTCTGTGCCCTTGTAGGTCGCGGCAAGCCCAAGGCCTGCTGCAATCGGAAGGTTGCCGCCGACGATTCCGTATCCGCCCATGAAGCGCCGCCCGGCGTCGAACATGTGCATCGATCCGCCGCGGC
>JANNGV010000595.1:0-2987 GCA_031404055.1 Chloracidobacterium sp. | reverse complement strand
CGCGCACCCGCTCCAGTGCCAGCGGGCCGACCAGCGTGGGCACATCGGACAGCCGCTCGGCCTGAATGCAGAACTGAACGCCAGCGTCCTGCGAACAGGCAAGATCGATAATACCTACGCCGATCTGAAACCCAAAACCCGCAAAGATGTGTTCACAGACAAATTGATCGCGGCAAAATCGGGCACAGGCGGCATACCGCTGAAATTTACGGTCGGTGACGGTGCTCTGAATATTTTTCAGATGAAAGATCCCGAATAATTTCGGCAACTTGGATTTTGGTTTGCGAAGGTGATAAGTTATTTTTCTTATCGCCTTTTCATTTTTTGAGTAAGTAAAGAAATCAAGAAACACACTTCGTAATGTTTGTGTTTCCGCCTCTTATGACTATTAAATCAGACATCTGGCTGCGGAAGATGGCCGCGGAACATGGAATGATCGACCCGTTTCTTCCTGAACTACTGAGAGAAGTGAATGGCAGACGGATCATTTCGGCGGGCACATCGAGCTATGGCTACGACATGCGGCTTGCGGACGATGGCTTTCGCATATTTTCTTCCGTCTACGGCGACGAGATCGATCCAAAAAATTTCGACGACCAGTCGTCGCTGATCGAGCCTCCACTGCGGACCGCGGAAGACGGAGCAAAATACTATCTTCTGCCGCCGCATCATTATGGTCTGGGCGTCACCGTCGAGACATTCAAAATGCCGCGAAATGTGACGGGTGTTGCTCTCGGTAAATCGACCTACGCCCGTGCCGGGCTGCTCGTTAACACGACGCCGCTCGAAGCGGGCTGGACCGGACGGCTTGTTGTCGAAATCGGCAATCTCGCAAATCTTCCCTTGCGAGTTTACGTCAACGAAGGTATCGGCCAAATACTTTTCTTTGAATCGGACGAAGACTGCGCCGTTTCGTATAGCGACCGCGGCGGTAAGTACCAGGGCCAGACAGGCCTGACATACGCAAAAGTGTAGGTTCACCTCTCCCCTGATCAGAGGAAAATGCCCGGCAAACAAAGCTTGCCGGGCATTTTTGGGGTCCACCCCTCTCGGATGTCGTTAATGTTAGACTGTGTCATCCGTCGTAGTGTCGTAAGTCGATGCCGCGCTTGTATCGACTGAGGTGTCGATCCCAGTATCAACCGACGCCACAGACGCATCGTACGCACCTGCATCATATGTACCGGCCGACGCAGCGTCGTATGAACCTGCGTCATATGTTCCGCCAGTTTCCACCACCGACGACGGGTCTTCCTGATAATTGTAACTTTCCTGGTCGGCGCGTGAAGCGAACTCATCAGCCGACGCCTGATAAGCTCCTGCCTGTTCAAGGTTTCGTTCTACGCCGTCCGCATCGCCCTGTGCGGCATACCAACCGGCATTGTCCACGGCCGCGTCCGCGTTCTTTTCCTGATATACGGCGTTGTCGAGGTTGTATACGTCATTATCCGATTGGCCTGTGTGGTCGGAACCGCTCGCGAGGTAATCCGCGTCACCGGTGGCATAACCGGCGTTCTGAGCGTCTTCCTTTGCCGCCGCGTAATCGCCTTCCGCGATATTTTCCTGCTGCTGTTGACGATAGTTTTCGGCAACTTCCTGTTTGTAGGCAGCATTTTCAAGATCGGAAGAATCCGATACACCCAGCATGGATGAATCACCTGCTTCGTAAGCGGCGTTCTCCGCAACCTCACGTGCGTCGGCGGCCGCGGCATAATCACCCTGAGCAACGAACTCATCGGCGGCAGCCTGCGCTTCTTTAGCTGCGTCAACGTTAGCTTGTTGTTCGGATAACTCGGCGGCTTTTCCTTCGGCAGTCGATGTATCACTCGCGGCGTCGGAATTGGCTGTATCCAGAGGCGTGTCGACTAAAGGCGTATCATAAGCCGTGGTTTCGGCGAAATCGACCGGGACCTCTGTTTCGGGAACATCCGTCACAGGGAATCCATCTTCGCCAACGGTAAATTCAATCGAATTAGTAGTAATCTCTTCTTCTGTAGGAGTCGCTTCAAACATAACCGGATCGCCCTCGGCTGTGTCGAATTCGGATTCGAAAGCCTCCAATTCTGTTTCATCTTCGGCATCTGTATCGAACAAAGCCTCTACAACTTCTTCGACCAGCGATTTGTCGTCCGAAAGCAGAGTATCGTCAGCCTTGGTGGTTGTGATCTCGACCGTCGTCTGCGTGCCATCGGGCGCTGTCTCGGTAATAGTTACATTTTCTTCAATCGCCATAATTTAAATTCTCCTCCATTTTTGCGGCCTTGGGTGCTGCCGCCGATTTTGCATTCTTCTTTAGACGTGTGATCGCTCCACACTTTGCATTCGGGCATTTGACGGGTAACTCGGCCTTGCCGTCAAGCACCTTTTTCGGTATCTTTATTGGCGCTTCGCACGTCGAACATTTGAATCGCAGAACGTCCGGGTCGGCCTGCGGCTTTGCCTCGGGCGGCGGCGCGGAGGCTTTGATCGTCTCCGAAATTATCCGCAGCGAGTTATGCAACGCGGTGCTTCGGGCAAAATCGCTAAGCAATTTTAGGCGCGGCCCTAAATACGGCGTGGACGAAGTCGTAAGCTCTGACAGCTTGAGATAAGAATCATCATCAGCCGCCTGCTGCTCAAGCCATGCATCGATATTGATCTGCCGATACATCAGCGAAGATTTCAGCGACCACGAAAGCAGTACGCGGCGGGCAACTTCTTCGTTACCAACGGTTAGCATTCCCGCGCGGTCGGCCGTGATCTCGGCCTGCCGCGCCCATGCAAGCAGCGGCATTTCTATCGCTCCACCGATCAAAGCGGTCGGGCTTAGAGCATTAAAAATGCCGCCCGCCATAAAACCTTTCGCCGGTCCTTGCTCCCCAAGAAAAAACCGGATTACCGTCTTCCAAAGGGCGTGTCCGGCCTTAGCATGCCCCATTTCGCGGGCGAGCAGAAAAAGCATGTCCACACCCTGGAAATTTCCGGCAAGTGCCGAGCCGATCACGATA
>JANNGV010000594.1:0-2876 GCA_031404055.1 Chloracidobacterium sp. | reverse complement strand
CAGCTCGGAGACGAAGGTCCGGCTGATCTGCAGCGCAGGCGGGTCGGGAGCGGTGAAGGAAGCGATGTATTCGCGGTCGCGACGCCGCAGATCGCGCGGGACGGGATAGGTGTTGCTGCTCACCAGCGCGAAGCCCGCGCGATCCATCACATAGACGATGTCGCGAAAGCTAAACTGCTTGAGACTTGCAGAGATCACCTGGCTAAGGACGGGCGGCTAATAGTGAAAGATGTAACGACTCATCCGTTTCCGAAGATCTTTTTCACCTGGGCGTTAGACGTTCTGATGACACGCGGTTTCGAGATGTGGTATTGGAGCGAAAGCCGTTTTTACGAAACGCTGACGCCTAATTTCAATCGGGTCGAAATGTACCCGATAGTCGACTGGCTTCCGTATCCACACGTTATTTATTTGTGCGAGAACGTGCCGCTTGTGCCGGAGAAAATCGATCTTGGTTTGTAGGCAATCCATATGTCATTGTTAATGAAATCGACAGCAATCAAAAGCGTATTTGTAAGGATCGCATTTGGCTTTTTTGTTCTATCGGTTGTGTCGGCCATAGTCGGCACAACCAGCCGTAGTACTCGAGCTGCCAACGATTTTCGGAGGTTTTCAACTTCTCCGAGTTCAGTCGGCCTCGAGAATGAAAAAACGTCTGTAGTGGGACAACAAATGGCCGAAAAAAACGTTTCGGAATCGGTCCCAACAAGGCGCCGCACCAAGCCTTCTGTGCACGCCGTCAATGGACAAGTCTTCAAAGTCGAAGAGAACATGACTGGCGTCACCTTTGTCCCAGTCAAAACTTCAAAGCCTGTATTCAAAGCATTCGACCTGTCGGCGGACCACCGAATCCTTCTGTATAGTCCGCTAAAAAACCAGGTCCCTTCAGGCGAATTATTCGTCGAGGACCTTTCAAGTGGTGAAAGCGTGCGCGTCACGCGCAAACTCGTTCTCACGGCATCAGTGTCCCCGGCGGACGACAGCCGGGTCGCATTCACATTCGCAACGGGCGACGGATTCGGCCTTGCACTTCTCAATCTGAATACGCGCGATGAAATGATACTGGCAGGCAAAAATGTTTTTTCTGAAAGTATCCATTGGAACGACTCCGGCAGCGGAATTCATTATTTTGAAACCGGTGATGATGAAGAAAGCTACAACATTGCAACGGGCGACGATCGGCAAGGTCTTTTTGAAGAACATGTGTTCTGGGCGTCGGCCAAAGGAATGGGCAAACAAACTACACCTGCTCTTAACCTGACGGCGAAGTTCCACGCGGTCGATCAATCTAGATCGAATAACGCGGGTTCCGTTGTTCCTTCAGGTTTTCCCATCCTTGATAGCGGTTCGGCGGCAAATTCAGGCGTCCTTCGCTCATTGAAGGTTCAGAGAGGCCAGACGATGAATCGTTCTGCTTTTCGCGTAATCGCTCCAGACGGAGTACACGAGGTCAATGGAGAGGATTTGCTTGGGTTGGGTCGACTGTTTTTGCAAGACATCACAAATGAAAACGTTATATATCTCGGTCAAGGCCAGTTCGTGAAGGCCCTGGTTAACGGTGTATTGACCAGTCACCGAACTCCATCGGGAACAAGGCTGCAGTTTTTCGACTGGAAGGGGAATAGTACTTTGGTCGGAGTGACCACGGTAAACCACAATTTGCCGATGGCAAATTCAGTCATGACGCAGGGCGGAACCGGATATTCCACACCGGGAAATTGCGCTATTACGGCTCACTCAGGTGCCCTTGAGTATGCATATGATTTTCAAACACAGGTCGTGGGTTCTCACGCTCTTGCGTCAGCGGACGGACTGGTTGTTTACACCGAGTCCAGCGTCACGTGTAACAGCGTGGACACGTCGTCCTGTTCTGATTACGTTGCCGGCGGCTGCTCAGGCTCGTTCTTGGGAAATGTCGTAGTCATTCAACACGCTGACGGCACCTTTTCTAAATATGCGCACATGGAGACGAATTCGCCCCAGGCTGTCGTCGGCACAACGGTAAATCAAGGTTTGTACATTGGGCGGCAGGGGCACACCGGATCGACCAGTGGAACATTCAACGGATGCGGCGACCATCTCCATTTTCAACTGCAATCCTCGCCGGATCTTTTCGGACAGTCGGTTCCGGCCGATTTTGCGGATGTAGCCGTCGAGCCTCTTTCATGCGGCACGTCTTACACGTCGGCAAGTACCGAGATTTCGCACTCCATCTCGCCTTCTTCACAGAACTTTGGAATTCCCGGCGGAACGGGCGTTGTTAACGTGACCTCGACGGGGGGAACATGGTCGGCAGCCAGCAATGACAGTTGGATCACGATCACGTCGTCCGGTCCCGGAAGCGGCAACGGAGCGGTGACTTATAGCATATCGGACAATTCAGCGGGCGGTCCCCGAAACGGATCAATGCATATCGGCGGCCACGTTTTCTCGGTTACCCAAACCGGTGGGGGTGTTTCTAATCAAGCCCCAACGGTCAATGGAGGAGGCGACCAAATAATTACTTTGCCGGGGCTAGCAACTTTGACCGGTGCAGCCGCTGACGACGGGCTGCCCCTTCCCGCCCTTCTGACTACGACATGGAGTAAGGTGAGCGGTCCGGGAGCGGTCACTTTTGCAAACGGCAACGCATTAAACACCACCGCGAATTTCAGCATTGCTGGAATCTACGTTATTCGTTTGAGCTCAACTGACGGATCGCTGTCCGCGGCGGACGATCTTACCGTGGTTGTTAATACCACTTCGGGTGGTGGACTTTTGACAGGAAATCAGGCGACGACGGTATCTGCTGTCGATCTTTCAAGCGAAGGTACTGAGGATTGGGCTCATTGGGGCCTTACGACGGCGACCAGTTTCAATCACAAAATTACTGTTAG
>JANNGV010000593.1:0-5569 GCA_031404055.1 Chloracidobacterium sp. | reverse complement strand
GCGGTCGCCGGAATCGGTTCCGCCCCCGGCGACTAGATTCTGAGCATCAACGTCAGCAGCACCTGCATTAATGGCTCCGGCACATTCGGGAAATCAATTTTGATCGAGTTCGACGAGCATATGCTTCGCTCCGATCGGCACTATTTCGTAAACGGTTCCGGGTGCATAGATCAACCCGGCGACATGCCCGCTTTTAAAAGTAAGGATCACGTCGTGCAGCTTTTTGCCTATGGCGAGCTTGCCGCGCCAGGTGAAATCGTTCGACCCGCGATCTTCGAAATTAGAAAGAGCGGCCTCATAAATTTTTCCGTCCAGAAGCGGGAATCGCAATTTTCTTGCTCGGTTTGCCTTAATTGAAAAATCGGTTATATCAATTTCGCTTTCACGCAGCGACGCCACGGAGGACCTCTCGGCTTCCAGCCTGGCACGAGGCTCTTCTTTTAGCTCAAACAGGTTCCGCGTCTGGGCGTCCGCCGTTTTACCAGGCTGAAAGGAATAAATGACTATTAAAATAACCGCACAAGAAAAAAGGAACATCAATTTTTTCATGTTATTTCTCGCTTATTATAAATGTGGGAACCATACCGCCACCGCTTGAAACATTTGCAAGCTCGGTCGATGACAGCCGTGTGAATGCCGCGCCGACGACACCGTTGAATAACAGCGGATCGAGGTCTACGAGCTGCTCGACGTAGGAAAATGTCGGTTGGATTTCATGAAGCATCGGAAATATTTCTTTCGCGGTTTTGACGCGTTCCTGGATAAGGTAGTCGCCGTCGGCGAGGGCAGCTTCTATGGCGTCATTCCATTCGGATTCGGTCGAATTCCAGCCGATATAGATGCCATGGCCGCCGTAATCGTCGTTTGGTTTTAGAACCAGCTTTTCCGCATTCTTTCGCGTCCAATCGACTAGATCGATCGACTCGCTCTGAACCCCGTCGCTGCCGCTCCCGGTTCTGATAATAGTTTTCTCCTCACGGAATTTTCGCGTCCATGGAATATGCGCTCGAATTGCCGCGAGCTCAGTTTCACTAAAAAGCGACTCGTACTTCTCGTTGGTGAGAACAGCGAAGATTGCCTTTTTGTGCACCAATTTGCCGCGAAAACTGTTAACCATACAGATTGCGCCGGCGCGATATGCGTCGAGCAATGCTGGCTGTTCAGCCATGATCGGCAGGTATTCGTTAACCAGGAGGCGTTTGTAGACGATGTCGATGGCGACGTTTCGGAAATATAGTTTTTTGCCGTCAAATTCTAATTCGTCGGGTGAACAGATCAGAGCTGTGTGGCCATTCTCCTGGAAATAATCGCGAAACAACTCGAATTCTTTGATTGTCGGAAGATCTTTTAGATCGACGATGGCGATTACCGGCTTTGTTTCAGGTTCACGGCCGAGGAATTCGGTGTAGCAATTCAAGAGGACTTCAAGCAGGTGCGGGCGTCCGGCGAGGCCGCGTACATTGTACCTTTCCGAGAATTTTTGCATCACCGGCAGGGTTTCGAAGATCGCGGTCGCGGAATCGGCAAAAGCGATCCCGGCCGGGCTTTCGCCATTTAGTTCGACATAGCTGTAGGTGTCTCCGACCAGAAAGGAATCGAGCCGCGAGGTTGGCGAAACCTGACTGTAACCGGGGTCTATCTTTACCAATTCGCGTTCGATTTCGCTCAGGCCAAGCTCGACGAGGATTTCGTCATCCAGCACCGCCGCGTCTTTCACCTTTTGCAGCGTGCTCCAAATAACAGAACTCGTTTTGGTGATCATCGACCAATCGGATTCGGTGACAAAATGCGGGCGAAGGTAAGGGCTGAGCGGGCGGCCGCCGAAAATGAGCTTGTTGCTTTCCAGACCGTCGTTAAGGATTTGCTGCGATTCCGCCGCGATTTCGGGGTCTTCGAGAAGTTGATGGTAATAGGCGACGGCCTCTTTTAGCATAATTTATTGACTGGACCGCGAGCATCCCTGCTTGCGTTTAACCGAGAAATTCGGTTTGTTAAAGAGTTCACGACTCGTGGTGCGACGGCGGTACGCCGTTTCCGGAGTTGCAAGCAGGGATGCTTGCGCTCCAGTGAGTTATTTCGACATGCTCAGAATCTCTTCAAATTCATCCTTGGTCAGCGGCATAACTGAAAACCTTGGCTGGCGAACAAGATAAATATTCGCAAGGGCTCCGTTTTCTTTTATCTGGGCCAAAGTAACCGGTTTTTTTAGAGGCTTAAATGGTTTGAGCTCGACGGCGTGCCAAGCAGAATCGGTCGGATCTGGAAATGCTTCTTTAGAAACCTCCGCGATCCCGACCACCTCTTTTCCGACTACTGAATGATAAAAGTAAACCTTGTCGCCTTTTTTCATTTCCTTGAGGAAAATGCGAGCCTTAAAGTTTCGCACGCCAGTCCAGTCGGTCTTGCCGTCTTTGATAAAATCATCCCACGAATAGGCGGTGGGCTCCTGCTTAACCAACCAGTAGTTCATAATTGTGAATGGTGAATGGTGATCGGTGAATTAAGAGTTCGTCTAGGAATCACCGTCGCGATTCACATTTTATTATATTCGTGTTTTCTCATGCTTTTTGGAGATTCGATTTGGATGTTTTTATAGACGCTGTTAACAAGCGCTGAATCTCCTCACAATCAATTAACAATGAGATCGAAAGTTTTTCATTCAGATAACTGCTGTCCCGTAACAGTCTCAACCAATAGTTTGTCTCAGATGCTTCTTTTTGCGCAATGGAAGTTTGTGAATAAAACCAGTTTTAGATTGTGCGTGAATCGATTCTTCGATATTCGCTCCAATCGACGTGCCTGAACGCAGTATTTGTTTGGATAAAACGTATTCTCGATGTTCTTGACCCATGTATTGATAAAGCTTTATCATTCGCAACGCAAACGCGAAGGCTTTTTCACTTAAGACGTTCTCTTTCATTCACCATTCACCATTCACCGCTCACCACTATTTCTTCTGGGCCTTGGCCGCCTTCTTGTTCAGCCATTTTGCCCAACGTTCGATGTAGGGACGAACCGGCTTGAAGAGTTTCGCCCGAAAGCTGTTGACGTTTTGCTTTTCGCTCCAGACACGCAGATTTTTCTCGGCATATTGGCGGATCTGCGGTTCGAGGCTCTGCTTTTTTACAGAATGCCGCAGCGTAAGATAATAGTGTTGGCCGACGAGCGAAAAGAGCAGACCGGCAAGGTTTCCCTTAAATGAGGTTTTAGCCATCCATTTTTTGGCAAAGCCCTCGGTTGGCTGAAGCAACGCACCCATCGACATCTCAAGCCACGGCGCCTGGTTTCCCTGCCGCGGATGGTATAGGCCGGGCAGGTCGCCTTTTATAGGCGTGTCCAGATTCTTTAATCGCGGATCGTTAATAAAATCGACGAGCCGTATTTTCTCCAGCCCGCGAATTTGTTCCGTAGGGAGAAAATCCAAAACCTTCTCGATATGCGCTTCGGTATCCTTCGGCAGCGGGAACGTCGCCTGATTCTCGGTTCGAACTCTTGTGATCTTTGCGGTTTTTTGTCCCGCGGTTTGAATTGCCATAACGTGTGTAAATTGTAAATCGTAAATCGTTAATAGTAAATTCCACTACACAAGTGTTGCTGAAATGCGACAGATTTTTCCTGCTAAGCGGCCGGAACGTTGTCGATAATCGAGAAAATACGGCATTTCTTCCGTTTATTCTGTTTGGCATGAGTCTTGTATTTAATCTAGAGCTTGATGAACCAAACAACCATCGCAAAACCTGTCAAGATCAGCGGCGTCGGGCTGCACACCGGTGTTGATGTTAATTTGAGGCTGAGGCCGGCACCGGAAAATACGGGTTATATATTCGTGCGGACCGATCTGGATAATTTCGAGATACCGGCGTCGGTCGAGTACATCTCACATTGCAGCTATGCGACGACGCTGATGCGGCGAGGTGTTGTGCTTTCGACGTGCGAGCATCTTTTGTCGGCATTGCGAGGCTCGGGCATCGATAATTGCTTTATCGAACTGGACAATATCGAAGTACCGATACTCGACGGTTCGAGCGAGAATTGGGTCGAGCTTCTCGAAAAGGCCGGTGTAAAACAGCAAACGGCGCCGCGGCGGACGCTGCAGGTGCTGAAGCGGGTCAATTATGAAGAAACCGGCCGGAAGATGTCGATTGAGCCTTCGGAGAAGTTTGAGATCGAATGTGTAATCGACTTTCCGCACCCGTTCATCAACCGCCAGGCTTTCCATTTTGTTATCGAGAACGGCTCGTTCGGAAAAGAGATAGCGTCAGCCAGGACGTTTGGGTTTACTCACGAGATCGAGATGCTGCGCAAAGCCAATCTCGCCCTCGGCGGCTCGCTCGATAACGCGATCGTCTTGACGCCCGACGGAATGCTCAACGAAACGCCGCTCCGCTACGCCGACGAATTCGTCCGCCACAAAATCCTCGACATAATCGGCGACGTCGCATTGCTGGGGATGCCCGTGCAAGGCAAGATCACCGCCGAAAAAAGCGGCCATGCCGTGCATGCCGCTTTGATGAGTAAATTGTTGAAGACGGAAGGAGCTTGGAAAATCATCGGAGGCTGACGCTGGTTTAATCGTCTAAAAGCACGAGCCTTGCTTTTTCCTCGGCTATACCGATTGTGGCGATTCCACCGGAATTAAAACTCAGAAAGTCTGATTCTATGCCGTCTGAAAAGATGATGCCATTGTTGGGCATAAACGACTCGACAACCAGCTTTGTTTTTCCGTCCAAGATGCCAGCGGTTAAATTCGTTTGTGTAACTTGGCTCTGAAAAGGTTCACGAACGACAAACATCAACTGTCTGTCCCTCAACCTAACAACTTTTTTCTTCGATTGGCTTTTGTCAACAAATCGATTCATCGTCGCCGTCATGTTAAAAATTGAACTCAGCCAACCTGTCGAACCTATCTGTGTTGAAACAATTATTCCCGACGACGACTGGTCCTCAGACGTTTTCCCGAAAGAAAGTCTGTATCTGGCCGAAACGTGAGATGACGCACCAATGAATAGATCATTAAATCCTAAAAGTCTTTGGCCGTCCTGCAATCTGGCCTCGGCAAGTGCAACCACTCGCGAAGTGTAGTTTCCGTCGATAACTTTTTCGACCCCGTAAAGAAAATTCTCAGGATTAAAAGGTAGTAGGAAACCGTCAAAACGCTTGGCATCGGGATTTACACCCACTATCGGGATGTTCTTAGCATACTTCGCGGTGTTCGCGACAAGTCCGTCCTGCCCTACGACAATGACGACATGATTTTCGTTGAATAGGAAGGACGGGATAAAGGACCGCTCAACTATTTTGTTTTTAACGACTTTGGAAAGTTGACGTTGAACTAGCGAAAGGGACTGATGAAAATTGGAGTTTTCAATCTCATAATCGTCGAAATCGCCTCCCGAGCGTTCAATGTAGAATTTTGCTTGAGCCTTTGTATTAAATCTTTCAATTAACGCCTCAAGTCTGGTTTTGTTTTTTACAATGATCGCATATTCGACACTCATTCCTTGTCGGCGCCCCTTGTCTTCAAAAGTGTCTCTAACAGCTCAGGACTAATATTAAGACTACCAATCTT
>JANNGV010000592.1:0-2932 GCA_031404055.1 Chloracidobacterium sp. | reverse complement strand
AATAACGCGGCGGTCAACAAAGGCGACAATTTTGCGACGACGACCGATAAATCGTGGGACTTTGTAGTCGATACGAATGTCGGAAGCCTGTTTGCGGTAACTAAGCCCTTTTACAAGCAAATGATACGGGCAAAAATGGGCGCGATATTGAACATAACATCCGTTGGTGCGATACGAAGCCTCCCTACATCCGTTCATTACGCAACATCGAAGGCAGCGATGATCGGCTTTACAAAATGTCTATCACGCGAGGCCGCCAATTTCGGGATCGCCGTAAATGCTATTGCCGCAGGTATCTTTGATACCGACCTCGGCAATACTCTGCCTGAACGCCTCCTTCAAATGCATGATTTCTGGGTCTCGAAGGGTCGATCCGGGAAGCCCGCCGAACTTGCGGAATTCGCGGCCTTCATGGTCAGCGACCGCAACAGCTTTATGAACGGCGAAGTCGTCATCGTCGATGGCGGAGCTGTCACATAGAGTCAGAACCGGGGACGGTAGCGACCCGGTTTTGGCCACCTACGTAAACGAAGGTTGCCGCTTGGCGCCCTTTCCGTTGACACACTTTTCGGACGTTTCGTGCATCGAAGAAACAAATGCACAAATCTCTCGCAACTATTGTCTTCACCGCGGTTTTATCGCTCTCGACAGTTTCCGGCCAGCAATCCTCAAATACTGACAAGCTGGTGTTGCCCGATTCGGTGATGCGACAGGTCGTCAGCCGGATTCTCATTTGGCATTCTAAACCGTCACGTCAGTCGAAAACTATCCCGGTTTCTGAACATGGAGTCAAACGCGAATGGCTTCCCTCAATACGAAACGTCAAATTTCAATTGGCTTCGGACAACGACGCGCTCAAGTCCGAAAGAGGGGTTTTCCTTTTCGAAGGGTTGGAGCGGATCGGTCGGCATTATTCTATTAACGTCGGCTGGGGCGATTCCGACTGCGACGGATCAGGTGAGTCCTGGGCTTTCAATGTTGCCAACGCGGACAAGATTAGGCTTTGGCGACTTAACGAGGGATGGGGACGCGGATGTGGGGGAAACGGTCCACCCAATCTAAGGGGGCTGAAAATGGGAGAGTCTAGCCCAAATGAAATTCGAGGTTATGAATTTTTTAGAAAGGGAAAACTAAATCCCATTAGGATTGGCATTTCCACGAAAGACGATGTGCGTAGAATCTTTAACGACGCCTGCGAAACGGAATGTGATTATGATGAGAACTGGCAACTTTGGGCCGATTATTATGAGGATGGCATAGCCTTTACCCAAACGACGGGTGACAGTAAGGACGCCGAGGTAAAGACGGAATTCTTTCCAAGACCCGAATTTATCGGCAAGCTGCAGACACTGCGGCTTACGCCGAGGAAGCCGATCTCCTTTCTAAGGGTGATTTTCCCGAAAACCTTTGCGAAAAATGAACGGTATTCGATCGGTGACGATTGGGATGAGAATGGTTTTGCGGGAGCGGTTCATTCGACTACAAACACCTACACCGATGGCTATGGTCTCGAATACAGTGTTTACGACAAGGAAACTTTCAACAATCGCCGGTCTAAAGAGCGTGAGCAAAAGAATGCTGTTCACAGCGGCGACTTAATTGGAATCGAATATAGAATGCCGGACTCCCTTAACGATGTAATTTACATAGGCCAAGTGAAGGGAGCGATTAAGAAATAACAAAGGATCTTTTCTGTGTTCGCGAATCTTTCTTCTTTCTCAAAAAAATCCATACTAAGTAACTATACAGTCAGAAGGCGCTTAAGTTTTTGATGCCCCTTCTTCGATGCTTGCCATAGATCGTAGTGGGCTTGCATGCCGATCCATAGCTCCGCACTCGTCCCGAGAGCGTCCGAAAGACGCAGGGCCATCTCGGCCGATATCCCCGCCGTGCCGTTCAAGATGCGCGAAAGGGTGGCACGCGTGACACCTAGGTGTGAGGCGGCGGCGGTAACAGACGTACCCGCCAAATAATCTTTTAATACCGTGCCCGGATGGGGCGGATCGAACATTCGCATGATAAACCTCAATGATAATCCTGGTAATCGACTAAAATGGCGTCATTACCTTCAAATTTAAACGTCAAACGCCAATTGCCGCTAACATCGACCGACCAATGGCCCGAAAGATCGCCTCGTAAAGAGTGCAGATGCCAGCTCGGGGCACTCATATCTTGCGGCTGCATCGCATTATCGAGGGCAAAAAGCTGTCTTCGCAGCTTCTCGGCGTGTTTTGGCTGAATACCGGCCTTAGAACCTTTTCTAAAAAACAGCTCAATACCACGGTGCCGGAAGCTCTTGATCATCTCATGAAGTGTATAGTCAGACTATACAGAATGTCAACCACTCTTATCCCTAAAGAGACAATCAAGGGTTCTACTGTCCTCCGATTTCCACCGCATGAGGCCGGCAGCGATGCATTTGATAGCGGTTGCGTACTTCATCATCTCGGCGGTTCGAGGGGCTTGAAGGGATTTCGCACCGGGCGGCCGGTCGCGGAGGTTTAGGCAGAGTATGCCGTCTTCGTCGATGCTGGCGGTCGGGAACTGGATGGTGCGGTCGGTGTAGATGCCGTGCTCGTGCAGGAAGGGTCTGACGCGAATGACCTTGTACGCTTTTCCGCCGAGATCGCGAACCAACACCACGTTCGGCGTTCGGCGTCCGAGGGCCGCAGCCCGATTGTTCCGGTCTTGGGATCAAATAGCAGAATGAACGCCTCCGGTGTGCCGACGCGGATCCAGGTCGGAAGGTTTATATAGATCTCGCCATGCGTCGGAGCAAGGCGTACAAAAAGTCCGTTTGAATTGGTGCGTTTGGCGGGCTGTCGAAATTCGAGCCAGTCCCAGGGCTTTCTTTTCCTCATTTTTTCATCATACAATAGATGGGACTATATTGCATCTGTGAAACAGATTTTAAATGAGATCAGATCGCGAA
>JANNGV010000591.1:0-14040 GCA_031404055.1 Chloracidobacterium sp. | reverse complement strand
AGCGCCGCGCGCCGACCGAGCTCGCGGGCAGAGCGGTCCAGGAGTCCGCGAGCGGATCGTAGCGGGCGCCGGACCCGAGCTCACAGAAGCGCATTTTCTCCGCTATTATAAAAGCAATTCACCACAGAGACACAGAGGTCACAGAGTAAATGCAAGACAATATGAAATCTAATCTCGATAAGCAGTTCGCCCGATTTGGTCTTTTGGTTTCTCTACTCTGTGTTCTCTGTGTTCTCTGTGCCTCTGTGGTGAATTCCGCCGCCCAGGATTTCAAAACCATCCACGACGGCGTCGAATACGCCGAGGTCACACGCAAGCTCGGCGACGATCCCGTAAGGATAAATCTACTCCGCCTAGACCTGACCAAAGTCCGCCTCGACGTCCACCATGCAATGGACGCCGCAATCGGCACCGAGAGAACATCATCCATCGCCACCCGCCACCGAGCGGTTGCTGCGATCAATTCTGGGTTTTTTAGATTGGATACGAGCGTGCTAGCTGGTGATCCTGCGGGCGTCTTTATGATTGATACGGAACTGCTAAGTGAAAGTACGAACAATCGTACCGGCATCGCGATGTGGCCCGAAAAAAAAGTCACGGGCGTGACCATTGGTCGTTTTCAAACGATCACATCGGTAGGCTTCGAGGGCGGCAAAGATGTTGTGCAGATTTCGGGAATCAACAGAGAGAGAAAGGACTCGGAAATCATCATGTACAGTCCTCAATTCGGACGGTCGACCTTAAGCAAGTCCGATGGAACAGAGATCCTATATTCAAAATGCAAAACGATTGTCCGTTATGAGGTGATCGGAACAACGTGCGGGACTGTCGAGGTAAATGAAAATAAAGGCGATAGCATTATCCCCTTGAATGGGAGGGTATTATCAATTGGTCGGGCTGCAATTCAAGATCGCGAAAAGATCTTTAGCGAGATAGCTAGCTTTAGGCTGCGTGAAAGCGATAGGCGAAGAGCCTTTTTCAGGACAGTCCTACGAATAGGTGAACAATATTTCGCTCCTGACAAAAATACAGACATAGTAGCCGGCGTTCCTCAACTCATCAAAAATGGCAAGATCGACATCACTTGGGAGCAGGAAAAATCCAGCAAAGCGTTTGTCGAAACACGCCACCCGCGGACGGCGGTGGCGAAGATGAAGGATGGGAAATTCCTGATGATAAC
Source organism: Chloracidobacterium sp. (assembly GCA_031404055.1). Classification (GTDB taxonomy): domain Bacteria; phylum Acidobacteriota; class Blastocatellia; order Pyrinomonadales; family Pyrinomonadaceae; genus OLB17. Next base: position 12,860 of record JANNGV010000591.1, on the reverse strand, counting down.
GGTAGATGGCCGCCAACCGGGCGTGAGCGTCGGGATGAATTTGAATGAGCTTGCCGAATACCTGCTCGGCCTCGGTGCGGTCGATGCAATGAACCTGGACGGCGGCGGTTCGACGACGATGTTCCTCGACGGCAAGGTCGTCAACAAGCCTTCGGACAAGGAAGGCGAACGAAAGGTCGGCGACGCGATACTTGTAACATTAAGAAAAAAGAAATAGAACCAAGCTCTTTCCTCTTGTTCATTCCCGTTCCTTCTATTCCGTGGTTAAGATTTAAATCCGACCACGAAAGAAGAGGAAGGAAAACCGATTAAGAGCAAGATGAGGGAAGAGAACTAATCCGTCTTCCGATCAAACGAAAATATCTCCGCATCTTTGTTGGTCTTTCCAAGCAGCAGGTCGGTTAAAATATCTGCCGCAAGCTGGCTGAACGTAATGCCGTTACCGCCGTACCCAAGAGCAAAATAGGTGTGCGGCAACTGTTTTATTGACCCGATGTACGGCAAGCCGTCCTCAGTCTCGATAAACGTCCCCGCCCAGCTGTAATCTACCTTAAACGGAATGTCGGGAAACATCTCCTCAAACTGCTTCGTGAGTTTTTTCGTCTTTGCATCCAACAGCTTGTCGCGCTTGGCCGGGTCATAAAAAGGCTCATCCTCTCCGCCGAAAATGATTCGGTTGTCCTTGGTCGTACGGCCGTAAGTGTAAGGGTCCGAGGTGTTCCAAAATGTGCAGTTCTCAAACCATATCTCCTTTGCCGCGATAGGCTCGCTGACCAATGCATAGCTTGAGCTGAGCGAAGCCAACTTTCGCGGAATGTAATTTACCGATTCGTAACCGCATGCAATTATGACCTTTTTTGCACTGACCTTTGCGCCCTGATACGTGTGGACGACGACGCTTCGCGGTAACCGCTCGATCCGCTCAACATCCGTTTTGTCAAAGATCTTCGCTCCGCGTTTAATCGCGTCTTGCAATAAGCCGTGCGTCAATCGGTAAGGATCGACGGTCGCACTAGGCCTTGTATGAAGTGCCGCCGGAGCCGCAAACGGAAAGTGCTTCCCCACTTTTGCTTCGTCCCACAGCTCAACATCAAACCCGTGCTTTTTTCTCGCTTTAAATTCATTCTCGATAAACGGAACATTTTTTTTGAACTTCGCAAACCTCAAGCTCGGTCGAGGCTCAAACTCACTATCGATCTTTAGTTTCGGTGCAGTTTTTTCCAGATCCTGCAACGCTTTCAAACTCAACTCGTAAGCTCGCACCGCCGTTTTTTCGCCAAGGATACCGATCAATTCGTGAAGCGTCCGATCAATATCGTATTGCAGCAAAGCCGTGCTTGCAGACGTGCTGCCCATCGCCATATGCCGCCGGTCGAGAAGTACGACGGAGGCTCCTTTTCGGATCAAACTCCACGCCAGCAAGGCACCGGAAATGCCCCCGCCGACAATCACAAAATCGGTCTTAATGTCTTCGGTCACGGAAAAATAGGTTTCGAGATAACCATTCTTCATTAGCCAGAATGGGCTCTCGGTGCGGATATCGGTGATCATAATTTATTTACTTAAGGATTTTATCAAGATAGGTTTTCACTGAGTTCCCTCCGCGATCAACTTTGTCGGCAAGCCTGATCTGCTCGTAGATCTCAAGCGCAGGCGTATGTACACCAATCCTTTTCGATTGCGGCGTGTGGTCATTTCATTAACATCGATTATGAAAATATCAATGCCGAAACGGACCAACTGGCACGCATGCGCCAGCCCGCTTGGCCCCGCACCGACAATTAACACATCCGTCTGCATTTCTAAATTCTAAGGCTTTGCCGCCGATTTACAAATCCCTGCGGGCAAATGGAACGGGATAAAAATTTGACATACCCTTACCAATAGTATATACATAGGATATCCAAAGGGGAAAGCTATATGATGGTTTTGAAAGTCCAGAAATGGGGAAACAGTCAGGGCCTTCGCCTCTCAAAGCAGCTTTTGGATCAAGCTGATATAAACGTTGGAGATGAGGTCGAGATCGTCGTGGGCGAACGTCAGATCCTTGTTAAGAAAGCGACTCAACCTAAACCGAAGTACGACATAAAGGAGTTGGTAGCGCGCATACCCAAGGGCTATAAGGCTAAGGAAGTGTCGCTCGGACCCGCGGTCGGAAAGGAGGACTGGTAAGTGCCCCGCTATATTCCGCAGAAAGGCGACTTCATCACACTTTCCTTCGACCCGCAGGCAGGCCACGAACAAAAAGGCAGACGACCCGCCCTTGTCGTCAGCAACAACCTCTTTAACAAACACACGGGCCTCGCCATCGTCTGCCCCGTAACCAACACCGACCGGGGCTTTCCGTTCCACCTCGCGGTACCGAGCGGCTCTACTCTAACGGGTTTCGTTATGGTTGAGCAGGTGAAGTCGATCGATTACGCTGTGCGTCGAGCAAAATTTGTCGAGAGCGGGGCGAAAGAATTTGTTGAAGATGTTCTTGAGTTGATCGATGCCTGTCTTAGGTAACGTTTCGAAGGTAGTGCGTTGCTGCTTAGTTATGAAGTACACACTCCGCAATTTCCTGAACTCGTTTCAAAGAAATACCACTCCGTTGCTCAACAGCAAGTGGGTGGTCTGTTGGCTCGAGTTCGATAAACGGGCGTTCGCCAACACGGCGAGTGTAAACATTGGTTTTTAGAAGAAAAGTATCGATGTCGTAGCAAGGCAATTTGGTGCTTAACCAACCAAAATACGGTGGTTCTCTTTCCCGTCCTTCAGTTTCCCACAATTCTGTGATTCGCTCAAAATTCGCCACGCTCAATGAAACCCACACGTTCCAGCTAAAAAGACCTTCTACGCCATCAAGCACGGGAATTTCCAGCCTCCCAAGGACGAAAAAGTGTTCATTGTCGATGATGCATTGGTCGGACGAAATCAAAACTCGCTTCTCACACTCGCCTTCGGGAATATCGAAGTAAGGCGCGGGAGCAGATGAGCCGTAGCTAAACGCCAGACCCGGGTGGAACGCCGCAGGTTGAACAGTTGTAACCTTGCATTGGCTAGCCTCTACCCAACCCTCTCAATTTCAGCCTTAAAGTCCAATCTCAGACTATTTTCATCCGCCTCAACCAAAACACTTCCCCCATCCGCCAACTTCCCGAACAGGATCTCATTAGCCAGCGGCTGTTTGATCTTGTCGTGGATGAGGCGGGCCATTGGGCGGGCGCCGTAGCGGGCGTCGAAGCCGTTAGTGGCGAGCCATTCGCGGGCTCCTTCGGTCAGTTTTACGAGGACTCGTTTTTCGGCCAGTTGGCCGTTAAGTTCGTTGATAAATTTATCGACGATGAGCTTGATGTTCTCAAGGTCGAGTGGGCGGAACGGGACCCAGGCGTCGAGGCGGTTGCGGAATTCCGGCGTAAACGTGCGTTCTATCACGCCCTTGGCATTGCCCTTCGTGTCCGAGCTGTTGCGGAAGCCGACGCCGCCTGACGAAAGTTCGCGGGCACCGGCGTTGGTCGTCATTATCAGAACTACGTTGCGGAAATCGGCCTTTTTGCCGTTGTTATCGGTCAGCGTTGCTGAGTCCATCACTTGCAGCAGCAGATTGAAAAGATTCGGATGGGCCTTTTCGATCTCGTCCAGCACAAGCACGGCGTGCGGCGTTTTCATTATAGCCTCGGTGAGCAGGCCGCCCTGGTCAAAGCCGACGTATCCCGGCGGTGCGCCGATAAGCCGCGACACGGTGTGCGGCTCGGCGTATTCGCTCATGTCAAATCGCAGGAACTCGACGCCAAGAACCTCGGCAAGCTGTTTTGAAACCTCGGTTTTGCCGACGCCGGTCGGGCCGGAAAATAGAAACGAGCCCACGGGTTTGGTTTGATGTCCAAGCCCGGCACGCGAGATCTGAATGGCATCGGCTATCTTATCGATCGCTTCGTCCTGGCCGAAGATAGCTTTTTTAATGTCCTCGCGGAGTGTCCTGAGTCGCTGTTTCTCGTCGCCGACAACGGTCTTCGGCGGAATTTTAGCCATGCGGGCAATAGTGTTTTCGACCATCTGCACCGTCACGCGTTTCGGCCGTTTGCTTGCTGGCAAAAGTTTAACCGAGGCACCAACCTCGTCGATCACATCTATTGCCTTGTCCGGCAAAAAGCGGTCGTTTATGTACTTTCCGGCGAGTTCAGACGCCGTTCGCAAAGCCTCGTCGCTATATTTCACGCCGTGATGCTTTTCATAAAATTTCTTGAGGCCTTTGAGGATATGATAGGTCTCCTCGACTGTCGGTTCGCCGATATCGATCTTTTGAAAACGGCGGGCCAAAGCACGGTCGCGGTCGAATGCGGCTTTGTATTCCGCGAAAGTCGTTGAGCCGATGCACCGCAACTCCCCGCCGGCAAGAGCCGGTTTAAGAATATTCGAAGCATCCATGGAGCCGCCAGAAACCGAGCCGGCACCGACTATTGTGTGAATCTCGTCGATAAAAAGTATCGCGTTCGGTTCTTTTTTCAAATCATTGATTATCGCCTTGAAACGCTGTTCGAAATCGCCGCGGTAACGTGTTCCGGCGAGCACGGCACCCATATCGAGGGCAAAAACCTTAGCTCCCTGCAACACTTCCGGCACATTCCCTTCGCTGATTTTCAAGGCTAAACCTTCGGCAAGGGCCGTTTTCCCTACGCCGGGCTCGCCAACATAAAGCGGATTATTCTTCTTTCGGCGGCATAGTACCTGTATCGTCCGCTCGATCTCGGCGGCACGCCCGACGATCGGGTCGATCTCGCCATTCGCGGCTTTCTCGACAAGCTCGACAGTGAAGCTCTCAAGCGGCTTCTTCCGCTCCGGAGCGCCGAGACCAGCAAATTCGTCGTCGTCAAAACCTTCTGGCAGCGGATCGCCCGCATCTATCTTGGAAATGCCGTGTGAGATGTAATTGAGAATATCCAGTCGTGTAACACCCTGCTGCAACAAGAGATAGACCGCGTAAGATTGCTCGGCCTGATAGATCGCGGCAAGAATGTTGCCGCCATTAACCGCACCCTGACCGCTGCCTTCGGCTTGCAGCACGGCATACTGGATCGTCGATTGAAACGTCGAGGTAAGCTCCGGCGTGTGCTTTGCCGAATCGGGCACTCTCTCAAGCACATCGCGGAAATAATCTTCAAGCGACTGGCCTATCTCTTCAAGCCGGGCACCGCAATTGAACAAAATATCCCGCGCCGAGCTGTCGTCAAGCAACGCAAACAGCAAATGCTCAAGCGTTACAAACTCGTGCTTGAATTTAACGGCCTGATCGACCGCAAAGCTCAATGTTTCTTCTAATTCTCTGGTTAGCATCGCAAGTATAGTTTAGCAGTTTTGTGCGATTTCGATAGGGCACTTCGCGTTGTCTCATAAAAATCGAACACCGCCGGGGCTTATCTTCGAAACGTATGTGTTGAATTCGATCTGCGTTTTTGAATAAATCTTGCGCATTGCGGTTTCGACAGCCTCGGCAGTTATTTGTGTTTGACTAAGCATAAAAATCGACGGACCGGAGCCCGAGATGCCCCCGCCGAGAGCGCCTGCGGCGATGCTTGCGGCTTTTACTCCATCGAACTTTGGAATCAGTGATTTTCTAACTGGTTCGACGATAAAATCCTTCATAGAACGCGAGATAAGGCTGTAATCGCCCTGCGCCAATGCCGCAACAAGCGAGCCTAGATTTCCCCACTGCCGGATTGCGGTTTTCAAAGGCACATCCGAAGGCAGGATCGCGCGGGCCTCGGCAGTTTTTATTTCGATCTGCGGATGTATGACGGTCGCGAACAGAGTTGGAAAATCAAGCGGGACAATATCCAGCGGATCGGTTGAGCGAACGAGCGTGAAGCCGCCGTAAATACAGGGTGCGACATTATCGGCATGTCTGGCACCCGATGCGAGCTTTTCGCCTTCCATTGCGAATTCGACGAGTTCCAACTTAGAAAAGCGGTCATCCAATAGGCGATTCACAGCGACGACCGCACCGCACGAACTTGCCGAGCTTGAGCCGATGCCGCTGCCCGGTTTAATGTGTTTTGTTATCTCAACCTCAACACCGAAATCCGCTTCTGCTTCTGCGAGCATTGCCGTCAACACAACACCCGCCACATTCTTTGCGGGATCGGCAGGCAGCCCAAAATTGTCGCGGTTGATTATGCGGACAGACCGTTCTGAAATTTTGCGGACGGTCATTTCGTCGAACGGCTTTTCTAGTGCAAAGCCGAGACAATCAAATCCGCACACGACATTAGACACGGTCGCTGGAGCTAAAACACTGACTTCCTGCATATTTCAATATCGATCAGAAACGTATTATCATTAGCGTTCGAGATTCTGCACTATGTCTCGCCTATTGATGCAATACTTTAGCACAAACCGGAAGTCGGCCCACGTGACGTTCAAAGAAGCGGTCCTGCGCGGGCAGCCGGACGACAAGGGTCTATATTTTCCTGCAACAATACCTAAACTTTCGCAAAAGTTTATAGCGGAGCTTGACCAAAGATCGAACGAGGACATCGCGTTCGAGGTGATAAAACCGTATGTGGGCGACTCGATCTCCGACAAACGGCTTTTTGAAATTTGTTCTGAAACTGTTAATTTTCCGTTTCCGATTGTTAAGATCTCGGAGCAAATTTCAGCACTCGAATTATTTCACGGGCCGACACTCGCGTTCAAAGATGTAGGCGCGCGGTTCATGAGCCGCTGCCTGCAGCATTTTTCGCGCGAGAGATCGGGGAAAACTATCGTACTCGTAGCGACGTCGGGCGATACGGGCGGGGCCGTGGCGAATGGTTTCTTTGGAGTCGAAGGTGTCGAGGTCGTAATTCTATATCCCAAAGATAAGGTGAGCAGGGTGCAGGAATTACAATTGACGACGCTTGGTGGAAATGTAACTACATTGGAATTACACGGCACTTTTGACGACTGTCAGGCACTTGCAAAACGAGCCATTGCCGACGTCGAACTGAAGAAGCAAGTTTTCATTACATCCGCAAATTCTATCAATGTCGCCCGATGGCTGCCGCAGCAATTTTATTATTTCTTTGCCCTGAAACAATGGCTGGGTGAACCGCCGGTGATATCTGTTCCTAGTGGTAATTTTGGTAATCTCGCTTCAGGCGTTCTCGCCAATGCATCAGGTTTGCCCGTTTATGGGTTCATTGCGGCATGCAACGCGAACGACGTTGTTCCCCAGTTTTTTGAAACCGGTGAATACAGGCCAAGGCCCTCCGTTTCGACACTTTCAAACGCAATGGACGTCGGCGATCCGAGTAATTTTGTGCGAATCCTCGAGATCTTTGGGCAGAATTCTGCGGACCTGAAAAAAAAGATCGAGGCCGTGAGTATCTCGGACGAGCAAACGGCCGAAACAATGCGCGCGGTCAATGACGAGGATGGATACATTCTTGATCCACACGGAGCCGTTGCTTTTCGGGCTCTTTCAGACCACCTTGAGAAGAATCCGGGCCGGAAGGGAATCATTCTTGAAACAGCTCATCCGGTAAAGTTCGGTTCGGTCACCCAGATCATTGGCGAACAGGTTGCGATTCCCGACTCGATTAAGAATCTGTTTTCACGTGAAAAGGTCAGTATCGAGATCAAGCCCGAATACGAAGCCTTAGAGCAAATCCTATTGGAAAGATCAAAATGAAAGTTCTAAAGTTTGGCGGCTCATCGGTCGCCAATGCCGAAAATATTGAAAAAGTGATAGAAATCGTCCGCGATGCTAACGCTTCCGCCGACTGCGTTGTGGTTCTGTCAGCGATGCAGGGCACAACCGATGCGTTGATCGAAGCAGGCCGAGCTGCCGAACGCGGCGACGATGGATTTGTCGAACGTCTCACGGTAATCGCGGAGCGTCACTCCACTGCTATTCAGGCACTTTTCAAAAATCGACAGAATACGGAGATTGCTGAATTTGTCGATCCGAAGATAAAAGAGCTGGAAGATATTATTGAAGGCGTCCGGCGTGTCCGGGAGCTGTCGCCTAAGACTCTGGACCGGCTTTTGAGCTTCGGCGAGATCGCGTCATCCAAGATCGTCTCCGCGCGGCTTGAGGCGGACGGTCTCGATAATGAATGGAAAGACAGCCGAATGCTTATCCGCACCGATTCGAATTATGGATTTGCCGCCGTCGATTTTGCCGAAACCAACGCCCGTATCAAAGAACACATAACAAAATCGCCGTCGCGTCTACACATTGTGCCGGGCTTTATTGCGTCGGACATTGGCGGCTACACGACCACGCTTGGACGAGGCGGTTCGGACTACACGGCCGCAATATTCGCCGCCTCTCTCGATGCTGAGATCCTTGAAATTTGGACCGATGTCAGCGGCATGATGACCGCCGATCCGCGATTTGTGCGGAACGTGCGGCAAATACCGCGTATAAATTATCGCGAGGCGATGGAGTTGTCGCATTTCGGCGCAAAGGTAATTTATCCGCCGACGATCCAGCCTGTAATGGCGAGGGGAATTCCAGTCTGGATCAAAAACACCTTCGCACCGCTCGATGAAGGCACGCTGATCGAGGCCGAATCGCCGGACAGCAGCGACATGGTCCGCGGCATAACCAGCATCGACAAGATCTGCGTGCTTAGTTTGGAAGGAAGCGGCATGGTCGGCATTCCCGGATTTTCAAAGCGTCTCTTCGACGCCCTGTCGCGTGCCGAAATCAATGTCATCCTCATTACACAAAGCTCGTCGGAGCATTCTATCTGCGTCGCAATCGATGAAAAGTTTGAAAAGCTTGCAAAAAAGGTGGTCGACCGTGAGTTTGAATATGAAATAAATATCGGAAAGATCGACCCGCTAAAGGTCGAGAATGGATTTTCGATCCTCGCTCTGGTCGGCGACAAAATGAAGGAGCACACCGGCGTCAGCGGCAAGATGTTTACCACGCTCGGACACAATGGAATCAACATTCATGCCATTGCTCAGGGATCGTCGGAACGGAACATTTCGGCTATCATCAGCTCTAAAGACGTTCGAAAAGCGGTCAATACGCTGCACGAAGAGTTTTTCTCTGATGGCCGCAAGCAGATAAATCTGTTCATCGTCGGCGTCGGCACGGTGGGCAGCAAATTGATCGGCCAGCTCAGCCAGCAGAATGAATATCTACTCGAAAACATGCGGCTGAATGTCCGCGTCGTCGGCCTGGCAAACAGCAAGCGGCTACTTTTTGATGAAGAGGGAATCGAGTTTGCGGATTGGAAGGAGCGGTTGGCTAGCGATTCTACAAACGCCGCAACAAAGTCAACCGAGACGGCAAATGTGATCGTGGAAAAGAATCTTCGAAATTCTATCTTCGTCGATGTCACCGCCGATCCGGCAGTTGTCGAAATGTACCCGCAGCTTTTGCGAAAAAGCGTTTCCGTGATTGCCTGCAACAAGATCGCGTGTTCGTCCGATTATGAAAAATATCAGAACCTGAAGAACCTGGCTCGCGAATACAACGCCAATTTCCTTTTCGAAACCAATGTCGGCGCTGGCCTGCCGGTCATCAACACGCTCAACGACCTGATGCGAAGCGGCGATCGCGTAAACCAGATCGAAGCCGTCTTGAGCGGCACGTTGAATTTTGTTTTTAACAATTACGATGGATCTCGAAAGTTTGCCGATGTTGTCCGCCAGGCCCAGGACGAAGGCTATACCGAGCCCGACCCGCGGCTCGATCTGAGCGGCACGGATGTCGCACGAAAGATACTTATACTTGCACGCGAGGCCGGTTACAAATTGGAGCTAAGCGACATTGAAAACACATCTTTTTTACCCGAATCGTGCGTGAAGGGAAGCGTAGATGATTTCTACGACGAGATGGACAATCATGAAGCTCATTTCCGCAAATTGCTTGAAGATGCTGTTACGCGAGGATTGAAGCTCAAATACATCGCCTCATTCGACAACGGCAAAGCTGCCGTTGGGCTGCAAAGTATTGGGCCGGATCACAATTTCGCGAATCTTTCCGGCAAGGATAACGCCGTCATGTTCTATACCAACCGCTATTCCGACCTGCCGCTTGTAATCAAGGGTGCCGGTGCCGGAGCTGACGTAACGGCTGCGGGCGTTTTTGCGGATATTATCCGCGCCGCACGCTCATAGAAGTCAGAACCGGGAGCGGTAACGACGGGCCTTTTTTCAGAAGCGAAAACCATGCTGCAAAAACAATTAATCTCGATAGTTGCTATCGTCATTGTTTTTAATAACTTGGCGTATGCCCAAAGTAATTACTATCCGCCCGCAAGCATTTGGGAACGGCGGACGCCCGAACAGGCAAAGCTTGACCCGGTGAAACTCAAAGAGGCCATTGACTTTGCCATCGCCAGTGAATCAAAAGCTCCGCGGAATTTAGAACTTGCACATTATCAAACATTCGGCCGCGAACCGTTTGGTGAAGCTATCGGGCATTTCAAAGAACGCGGCGACCTGACGGGAATTATCATTCGCGGCGGCTACATAGTCGCAGAATGGGGCGAGCCGAACCGAGTTGATATGACATTTAGCGTTACAAAGAGCTTTCTTTCAACGACAGTCGGTTTGGCTTTTGACCGAAAGCTGATCCGCAGTTTGCAGGACAAAGTGACCGATTATTCGGCTCCGACCGCGCCGTACAAATATGGAACGAAATTTGACGATGCCGATAATTTTGGCAAATCATCTTTCATCGATCTCTTTACGACCGGACATAACCGCAAGACCACATGGGAGAACTTATTACGGCAAACCAGCGATTGGGAAGGAACGCTATGGGGCAAGCCCGATTGGGCCGACCGGCCGGATCGCGATACGAACACCTGGCTCACGCGCAAGCGAAATGAACCGGGCTCCGTTTATGAATACAACGATGTACGAGTAAATGCCCTCGCCCTTGCCGCACTGAATGTGTGGCGCAAGCCGCTGCCGCAGGTGCTGAAAGAAAACGTGATGGACGAGATCGGAGCGTCAAACACCTGGCGATGGTATGGCTACGAGAATTCGTGGGTCGTTATTGACGGCCAGGCCATCCAGTCTGTCAGCGGCGGCGGACATTGGGGCGGCGGTATGTTCATCAACGCATATGACATGGCCCGTTTCGGCTTGCTGACCGCAAGAAACGGCAAATGGCGTGATAAGCAAATTATATCCGCGGAATTTATCCGACAGGCGAAAACGCCGACCGTGCCCCAGCCAACCTATGGCTTTATGAACTGGCACCTGAACACCGATCGGAAATATTATCCTAGCGCTCCGGCCTCGGCATTTGTCCATGTCGGCAACGGGACGAATATCGTATACATCGATCCAGACAACGACCTTGTGATCGTCGCCCGGTGGATTGAGAATAATAAGATAAATGAATTTATCGGGAAAGTGATGGCAAGTTTCATAAGGTGAGGAGTTTCGAAATACTTGAGAGCGGAAACGGGGGCAAGCCGCCCTTCCTGACCTGTCATCAGTGTCAACTTGAAATCGTTTCGGCAACACACATTCGCAGGTTCGGAAGGCGGGCTTGCCCCCGCTTTCTTTCTTTTTCAGCCGCTATACAGCTATCGAACACAAGGGAGGCCTACCGTCCGAATCATTCAGTTCTCAACCTTATTTCCGCGATGTTCAGCTTAAGTAGCCAAATTTGCCTTGCTGGTAATCGTCGATAGCCGCTGCTATCTCCGCCTTCGTGTTCATGAGAAACGGGCCGTATTGAGCAATCGGCTCATTCAGCGGCTCGCCGCTCATCAGCAGAAATATGCCGTCCTCGAGCGCCGCGACCCGTAGTTCTTCTCCGTCCCGTTCGAACAGAGCGAGGTTGTTGGTGAGAAGTCTTTCGTCGCTATTCACGAGAGCCGAGCCCTCGATGGCAAGCATCGCCGTTGTGTAGCCCGACGGGAATGAAAGATTGACCGTCTCGCCCTGCTTCAGTTTCAAGTTATAAAGATGTACCGGCGTGAACGTAGTCGCTGGCCCTTTTACTCCTTCAAACTCGCCCGCGATAATCTCAACCTCTCCGCCGAGCGGAAGCTTCACACGGCCCATTTCGCCGTTCGTGATCGCCTGATATTTGGGTGTCGTCATCTTGTCCTTCGCCGGGAGATTTACCCAAAGTTGCACCATCTGAAACGGCCCGCCCAGCCGATTGGATTCCTGCTCGTGAAACTCCTTGTGTAGCAAACCGCTGCCTGCCGTCATCCATTGCACGTCGCCTTCGCCAATGATCCCGCCTCCTCCACGGCTGTCGTGATGCTCGACCTTGCCTTTATAGGCGATGGTCACCGTCTCAAATCCGCGATGCGGATGTGCGCCGACGCCGAACGGTTCCTCACGGGGCGGAAAATTGGTCAGCGCGTTGTAGTCGAGCAAAAAGAACGGGCTCATCCTATCGCCTGTCAGCGGACCGTGCGGAAAAAATCCGTGTACGTTAAATCCGTCACCTACCCAATGCCGGGGCGGCGGAGCGATGATCTTCTCTACCTTTTTTACCTGCGTTGCTTTCTTTGTCTGTGCTGTCATTTCGATCCTCTTTGTTTATCCTTTGCCTCTTTTGCATCCGTTGCGGAAACATTTCCCGCGAAGTCGCAAGCGGCAAAGCTATTACAATAAGTGTAGCGATTCAGAGGAGGAATGTAACCAGCAATTGTGGTGGGCGGGAGCTAATACTTTTGGGTGAGAAGCTTACCTTTGGTTGCTTCTCGACAGGTCAAGTCTCTGAACTAATTCATCAAAGGAGTCCGCAATTCGAATCGCAGTTTGTGGCTCCATGCCAATAAAGGGAAGCATAAAAACGGCCCCGGTTTCGTCGAAGGAAATCATCTCTCCGCCGCCGTTCGACGCAAATCCAAAGTAGCCTGGGGCGTTGAGTTCCGTTTCAACATCGGAGTTGATCTTAT
>JANNGV010000590.1:0-5698 GCA_031404055.1 Chloracidobacterium sp. | reverse complement strand
TACTGCCGGCTGCGAATTTTGTTCAACTTTCGTTTCGCCGCTTCCGCGTTCAAGCGCGGCCGCAAGCCCATCTCTTCGGTGTCACGATGGGCGTGCGCCAGAGACTGATGCAGCCCCCGCAGTTGCCCCGCGTGAAGCTGCGGGCTGAACACCACCACGACCTCGCGCTGCTTTCCGGCAATGGTCCGCTTCGTCCGCCAGGCGCGCACTGCGGCGCCGCTTGAGAGTTGCACGGATGCCAGTTGTCCGGCCGCTTCGGCCAGCAAGGCGCGATGGTCGGACGGACGCACGGCCGTCACGTACTGCTCCATATCATCCAGGTTTTGTCGCGACGAAGCTCCGGCGTCGAAGACGATCGTTAGCTGCTCGGGCTGGCCGGTCATACCGACTTCTCATCCATCCCAAAAATCTCCTTACTATTATTTTCATTGAGTTCGGGCAAGAAAGCAAGCAATAAGATTTTCGGTTTCGGATTTGCGGTTTGCTGTTCCATTTAGCGAAACTGAATGCAGACAGCGGAAGCCCGCACACACGTAAAGGCGTAACCGCCAACGGGTTTCTATCGCCCGTGCTGACAGCGTGCTTCCGCAAAACAAACATGGGCAAACATCGCGAAAACAAACGCAAGCCTAAGCGTCAGGGCAAGATAATAACTGTAGGGAAGGCTGAATCCGTGCCACCGGGCCGCGGCGCGACCGTAAAGTTCAAGGATGGAACGGAAGTCGCCATTTTCAATGTCAAAGGTGAATTTCACGCAATAGAAAACTTTTGCCCGCACAAAGGTTATCCGCTGGCCGATTCGCGGCTCTACGGAAATATTATCGAATGCGACTTGCACGGTTGGCGGTTCGACATACGCAGCGGAGAGTGTTTTACAAAGAAAAGCTGCTCGATCGAAAGCTATGACGTAACCATCGATGACGGCTGGATAAAGCTCGTTCTATAAATCTACCCTGATCTAATAGACTTCTTTGACTTAAATCCGAATAAGGTGCAAAATTCTCACGTTCCACTAAATCTAACTAGTTTAGCCAAAAAAAAACGGCGGACTTCAGACCTTAATTCAGGGATGATCGTCCGTTGCTCTCCGGGAGGATCTTAAAATGTCAAAACGTCGCTTACTGTCGGTAATTTTTGTGATGGCTGGTATTTTTGCGTCTGCCGCGGCTGCTCAGGGGCCGATCGATACGTCGGGCGACATCAACGGTGCGCCTTATCGCATTCGAGTGCCCGCGGTTTGGAATGGAACACTGCTGGTCTACGCTCATGGCTACCGAGACAAGGCCGATCATCCGGGCGAAGTCGATAATCGCACGGCTGATATTGCTCCCAATCCTGCCCTTGCGGATGCTTTACTCGCGCAGGGCTACGCTCTTGCCGGTTCGGCTTATCGTGATAATGGCTGGGAGGTCGAGGGCGGAATCCACGATACAAAAGACCTTGCGGTTTACTTTCGGGACGCTATCGCGAGGCCGGACCGCACTATCTTATGGGCGTTTTCGATGGGAACCGTGATCGCATTTGAAAGCATGGAGCGTTTTGGCGGAATATACGATGGAGCCCTTTGCGCTTGTGCGGTCGGGGCCGGTGCAACGCAATCATGGGATTCGGCGGGCGACCTGGCATTGGCCTACGACACCGTTTTCGGAATGCCTGCGGCGTGGGGGAATTTCGGCGATGTCCGCGATGATATCGATTTCGACACGGAAGTGCTGGCCAAACTGATCCCCGAAGTAAGCGTCGGGGCAAATTTTCCGAGGTTCGAGTTTATCCGCCTGGTTACGGGCACACCCGGCCGTGGAATTCAGCCGCCATCTCCGCCATCCTTCTATCCGGGCTGGGTTTTCACCGACATGTTTTTCTCAATGGAGGCCCGTGCCGAACTCGAACGCCGTGCAGGAGGGCCGATCGTCCAGAATATCGACCGGAAATACAGTATTTCGCCGCAGGAGCGAGCGTATCTGAACGCGTTGGGAGTTATCTCTCCGGTCATCGACGCCTGGCTGATCCAAATGAACACCAACAGGTTCGTTGAGGCCCCGATGTTCTCGCGTAATTACGTCGCGCGTAATGCTAACTATTCCGGAAAGATCAAGCATCCCGTGCTGACAATGCACACGATTATCGATCCGCTCGTCACGGTCTCGCAGGAACACGAGTATAAAGAAACAGTTGAATCCGCCGGACGCGGCAATTCGCTATACCAGACGTACACAAACGGCAATGGGCACTGCGCTTTTACCGGACCGCAACTGATAACGGCCGTCACCGCGATCAATTCCTGGGTGGCAACAGGAGTGAAACCGACAGCGGCCACGTTCCCCGCGGCCCTCGGCTTCGATCCCCGTTTCGTGCCGCCGCCAATGAATCAGCCTTGAGCTTTCTGGCAAATCGTCTTGACAAAAGGGCATACAAGACCGCCTAGTGAAGGGGCCTTGTAAGCTCTTTTATTCTAGCGTCCATCGTCCCCGATCGCCTCTACCGGACACGCATTCATAGCCTCTTCGCAAAGATCCAATTCTTCAACTGTTTCCGGCTGTTTTTTGACGAAGGAATAGCCATTCTCGTCGTTGCGGGTAAAGTTCGCCGAAGCGGTATCGCGGCAGACATCGCAGTCTATGCACTGCCTGTCCACATAAAATTTACCGAGTGTGTTGTCCGCCAGTTTATCCCGCAACTCTGCCATAAAATATTTACCACAGAGACACGGAGGCGCAGAGTAGGCCAATTTAAGAACCTCTGTGTCTCCGTGTCTCTGTGGTTTAATTCTTCGGTGCCTCCGTCATGCGGATCATCCGCTCAAGCGCGATTCCGGCAAAATGCTTTGTTTCGTCCTCCACAACTATCTCGTTGACGATGTTTCCGTCAAGCAGGTTTTCCATCGCCCAGGCCAGGTTTTGTGGGGCAATTCTATACATGGTCGCACACATACAGAGGTCCGGGGCTAAAAGGCGAATTTCCTTGTCCGGAAAACGCTGCTGAAGGCGATTGACCAGATTTACCTCGGTTCCGATCGCCCATTTAGAGCCGCTCGGAGAATTCTCGACGGTCTTGATTATGAAAGATGTTGAACCGTCCAGATCGGAGACTTCGACGACCTCCCGCATGCATTCCGGATGAACCAGAACCTGAACGCCCGGCACCTCGGCGCGAATTTTATCCACGTGCCACGGCTTAAATCGGCCGTGTACTGAACAATGGCCGCGCCATAAGATTAACTTGGCTTCGTGAAGCTGTTCCTCGGTGTTGCCGCCCAACTCTTCGTGCGGATTCCACAACACCATTTTGTCGAGCGGAATGCCGAATTTTGCACCCGTGTTTCTGCCCAGATGCTGATCCGGGAAGAAAAACATCTTGTCGAATTCCTTAAGGTAGATATCAAACAGCGGTATGGCGTTCGATGATGTGCAAACGACACCCTCGTTTCTGCCGCAAAAGGCTTTTATGGCAGCCGACGAATTCATGTATGTAATAGGCGCCACCTTCGATTTCAACACGCCGATCTCACGAAGCTGTTCCCATGCATCCTCGACCTGATCGATCGTCGCCATATCCGCCATCGAACATCCCGCACCAAGATCCGGCAGAATTACGTGCTGTGATTCCTTGCCAAGGATATCAGCCGATTCAGCCATGAAATGGACGCCGCAAAAAACTATATATTCTGCCTCGGTCTGCGATGCCATGACCGATAATTGGTAGGAATCGCCGGTCAGATCGGCGTGACGTATAACATCGTCCCGTTGGTAGTGATGGCCTAGAATAACAACGCGTTTGCCCAGCTCGCGGCGGGCCGATTCTATCCGCTCAGCGACCTCGGCATCAGGCATCACAAGGTAGGTTTCGATAGTTCGTATATCTTCTAAAACAGCAGTCATTCCGGCCTCCAATAAAAAAATGGACCAATGTGAAATGATTGCGCTTTGATTACGGGAGTGCAAGCGACGGTGGTGAGGGAACTCAAGAGTCCCTTTAGCATTGAGCGGCAGCGGCGCCGATAGAGCCGGGTTGGTCTTCCGCGTTAAGTTCGAGGGCTATGCTTAATAAAGACGGCTTCGCGAAGATAAACGTTCAGTTCGCAGATGTCCTTGACATAATCGCCGATACGCTCAAGATGTTTAGCCACGAAAAGCAGGTGCGCCGCCCCGGTTGTCAGCGATGGGTCGTCCACCATGATCTCGAGAAGATCGTTAAAAACGCGATGATAGCTCTCGTCAATTTCCTTGTCTCGCTTTATCACCTCGCGCGAGATCCGCGAGTCTTCATTGGTGAAGGCGTCCAAAGAAGCACGGAGCATTTCACTAACGGTTTTTGCCATTATCGGGAAATCAACGAAGCTCTTAATTTCAGGACCGTCGTTGAGAATGAGTGCTGCCTCTGCAATATTGGTGGCATGATCCGCAATTCGTTCGAGAATCGGTGTAATCTTAGCAACCGAGATGACAAATCGGAGATCATGTGCCGCCGGCTGTTGAAGAGCGAGAATCTCAATGCTCATTCGGTCAATATCAAGCTCCATCTGATTGATGATTCTATCTTCGTCCAGAACTCGTCTTGCAAGCTCACTATCGCGGCGGGTCAATGACTCCATCGCACGGGTGACGGCTGCTTCGGTTGCGCCGCCGAGAAGCAGAATTTTGTCGCGTAACACGCCTAACTGCGAATCAATAATTCGATGTTCCATTTCTAATAATTTAACACAAAACGGAAAGATTTTTCGGACACTTCCACTAACCAAACCTGCCCGTAATATAATCCTCGGTCAATCTTTCGTCCGGATTCGTAAACATTTTCTGAGTTGGGTTGTATTCGACCAGCTTACCGAGCATGAAAAAGGCGGTCCTATCGGATACACGTGCCGCCTGCTGCATGTTATGGGTAACTATTACGATGGTGTACTTTTTCTTTAATTCTACTACAAGCTCTTCAATCTTCTGGGTAGCGCTTGGATCCAGTGCGGAAGCCGGTTCGTCCATCAGAACGACCTCCGGCTCGACAGCCAAAGCTCGGGCAATGCATAACCGCTGCTGCTGTCCGCCTGAAAGTCCAAAGGCCGAAGTGTTCAACCGATCCTTGACTTCTTCCCACAGGGCCGCGTCCCTCAGAGCTTTTTCAACACGCTCCGCAAGATCGGCTTTGCTTGAGTGAATACCGTTAATGCGAATGCCGTAGGCGACGTTCTCAAAGATCGATTTCGGGAATGGATTCGACTTCTGAAACACCATCCCGATCCTCCGCCTTAGTGCCACGACGTCAGTACCGGCGGAATAAATATTCTCTCCGTCAATTAACACAGTCCCTTCGGCCTTCGTCAGCGGGATTGTGTCGTTCATTCGGTTCAGCGTACGCAGAAATGTCGACTTACCGCAGCCCGAAGGACCTATGAACGCAATTACTTCGCGCTCCGGAATTTCGATAGTGATATCGAAAAGCGCCTGGGCTTTCGCATAAAAGAAATTTAGGTTTGAAACACTGATTTTGCTCATTATTGTAACAAGTCTATTAGAATTCTTTGAAAAACCTATTTTATCAATCCTGATCGAATCCTTTTGTTCCTTCTTGTTCATCTTGTTCCGTGGTTTCCCCTTTTTTACCACAGAAAAAGAGGAACAAGCACGAATAAGAGGAACAAAAACGGAGCATTACGATCATTTCAGTTTCCATCAAAAAGAAAGTTAGTTAGATAGGTTTTTCAAAG
>JANNGV010000589.1:0-4806 GCA_031404055.1 Chloracidobacterium sp. | reverse complement strand
TCGTCCGCGGCTCGATTCCCTTTACAAAAACCGCACCGATATCTCGGATAAGCGGCGCTATAAAATCCTGCGGCTCGAGTGCAAACGCCGTCCCGACAGCTGTTGCTTCCTGCCCAAGCGATGTAAAAACGCCGCCCGTCAACTTCGCCTGCCGCTTGAGCATAACGGTCTTCTCGTCAAACATTCGCGTTAATTTGAGCCAGCGGTAAATCTCGCGTTGCTGCTCTTTGGTCAGTGAGGTTTGTGTTGTGCAGGAAAGAGGTTCGGCGGGTGCCGTTTTGGCTGTCGTGTTCGTGCTCATTTTCTAAAAAGATATTTTCCGATACCAAATAGACTAATCAATAGCCAGAAAAATTCAACTACAAAGGCCGGAAAGTTGAAGTTGAAATAGAGCGAGACGATTATCAGCGAAGCTCCGATGGCGTTGAGAAGCGAATAATAGAGACTGTCGCTGCGCAGCCTTTCCGCCTGAAGCAAAACGTAGGTGATGATGATAACCGCAACGCCGAGCGTTCCGAGAATGTCGTACCAGGCGTAATTCATTTCATTTTCGTAACATATCTTGAATCTTTTATCGGAATTCACGGCATCCATTGGCCTCAAGTTTTGAGATAAAACCCACGCCAAATCGGTAGCCGAGATACACGCTATCAGTGTTAACTTTTTCTAGCTTGTCACTCGATGAGTGCAAAATATCCTTCCAGTTGTTCCCAAGCCCGCTCAAAGTAATCGCGGGAATCTTTTTATTAAGAAACGACGCAGAATCGGAACTGGCACCGGGTATTTCAATCGAATTGAATTTGAAGCCGCTTTCTTTGCCAAGTTGCTCCGCCAATTTGAGCATTTTGGATGAGGATGCGTTTTGAAGAGCCATTGGGTAAGCCTGACCAAAACTATCGAAATTAACCATCGAACAAATCTTTTCCATTTCGGCATCCGGCATCGCTTTCAGCATTTGACTCGAACCTTTTAGTCCTGCCTCTTCCTTATCGAAGGCGACAAAAACATACGTCTTTTTGGTATTCAAAAGCTTCAGTGTCTTATAAATATGAGCAATTATAGTGACACCCGACCAATTATCCGTAACGCCACACCCCAAATCGGTACGATCGTAATGTGCCCCAACGACAATAGTGTCCTCTGTCTCTCCCTTTTTTCGCACAACAAGATTTGAAATCTTGTCCTTATCGTACTTTTCAATTTGTATATCTCCTTCTGTTGCCCCTACTGATATAAAAAGTGTTTTGACACCTTCCAGACGTTTGTCTGACTCGCAGGGAACGCTTTTTATAGATGCTTCTAACATTTCTTTTGATGAAAAGACGTCCTTTTTTGGCACGGCCGTAGGCTGAGCAAATACAAACGCGCCAGTCAATGTTGTAACTACGATGAAGAAAATTGTAAATCTCATATTACTTTTTCAATAGGGTCACAGAACCGCCCGGCCCAACGGCCCACACCGCCTTTTTGCCATTCGCGACAACTGTATTTAAGTTCTCGTTGCCGATCCTTTTCCACACTGTACCGCGGTCATAGGAAATGTCGGTGCCGTTTGTACCAACTGCGATTAGGGTATTGTCGTCAATATATGCAACGCCTGAGCGGTATCCGCTCAATCCCTCACCGCCGTACCAAGTTTTGCCACCGTTGCGCGTAAACGCAAGGTTGTTTTTCTCCTCATCCGGCTTTTCGTAATTTCCGCCCACGATCGTTCCATGAAGTTCGTTACGAAATGCGATGGAGAAAATGCCACTGCCTGACGTTCCTTTTGCAATCGGGGCATCGAAAACCGACCAAGTCTGACCAAAATCATCCGAACGGAATACGCGTGCGTCATTACCGCCGGATACGATAAACGCGTTGTTTTTGCCTTGCGTAATCAAACACGTTCCGCTCGCCGCAAACGCCGCTTCTCCGTCTTTCGCCGCGGGCATTTTATTACTGACAATCGGCTTCCAGTTTGCGCCGCCGTCGGTCGTCGAGATTAGCAGATAGTGTCCATCGACGGGATCGGACATCGCAATGCAAGTATTTTTATCCCAACACGCAATTGCGTCAAAAAAAGCCTTGGCGTTAGTGTTCTTGAATTGCAGCTTCCAGCTTTCTCCGCCGTCAGTGGTTTTGTATATGCGCGATGATTCGCCGTTGCCGATGCTCAGCACGTACGCCGTATTTGCATCAAACGCTTCGACGTCACGGAAATCGAGTTTTTCCGCACCGGGAACTGTACCGACTTTCCACGTACTACCACCATTAACAGTTTTCAAGAATGTGCCGCCCGTTCCACTAGCCCAGATGACCTTTTCGCTAACGACCGAAAGGCCGCGAAGGCTCGCCGTTGTGTTCACAGACAGTTTGACCCACTGGGCATCGGCGGTGAGGCAGATCAGCAACGGAATCATAAATAGGGCGAATTTTTGCATAAATATCAATTTCTATAGACCAATGCGGAAGCCCGCACGCTAGTAAGGACTTATCACTCAACGTTGAATGTTTCGCCGTTGCTTACGCGCAGGCTTCAGCATAAGGACGATTAGTTTTCCGGACGCCACCTGCGGCAAAGATCGCGGGCCGCTTTTTCCCAATGCGGGAACTCAAATTCAAAACCTGATTCGAGCAAACGGGTCGGAACGACGCGACGGCTTTTCAGCACGAGCTCGGTCTCCGTCCGCATCAAAACCGCGCCGATGGCGAGCATCCATTCCGTCGCCGGCAGCCCGACCGATGTTCCCCATGCCTCGCGGAGGATACGCATAAAATCTTTATTTGGCATAGGTGATGGCGAAGCAAGGTTTACCACACCTGAGAGTTCTTCGTGTTCGATCAGCCAGTTTACAGACCGGATAAAATCGCGCTCGTGAAGCCACGAAACAAATTGTTTCCCACCGCCGGACGTTCCGCCGAGCCCGCGCCGAACAAGGCCCAAAAGCACATCGAAAATGCCGCCGCTATCTGGGCTCAAGATTACGGACGAGCGCATCAAAACCCGGCGGGTGTTCGGCGTATCAGCTTCGTTTGTCGCCTTTTCCCAAGCCGTCGCAACATCGATGCTAAATTTCCACGATTCTGGAGCATCAGGCTCTGAGCCGCCGATAATTCCAGTGACATCATCATTGGCCACGTCATAGCGATGCGAATAGATGGTTGCAGTACTGGCTTGAAGCCACAAATGCGGCGGATTCGATGCGGCTGCGATCGCTTCACCAACGGCCCGCGTTGAATCGACACGCGAGTCCATAATTTCGCGGCGATTAACCGGCGTGTACCGGCAATTTACATTTCGTCCGGCAAGGTTAATGACAACATCAGCACTATCGATTTCGCTGATCCAGTCACCGAGCGTTTTCGCATCCCAGCTAATAACACGCCAATCGCGCGGTTTAGGATTACGGCCGAGGACGACGACATCATGACCGTCCGCAAGGAAGTGCCGTGCGAGAATTGTTCCAACCTGTCCTGTGCCGCCTGGGATTACAATTTTCATGTATAAGGAGTTTAGCCCGCGAAACACGCTGGACTACGCGAAAGGGAGCAAAAATCTTTTTTTTCGCATCTTTTCCCGTATTTCGCGGGCAAATTTCTTAATATATCATTCTCGCTTTAACAGTCCCTTTTATGTCTTTCAATATCTCGAACGCTTCGTTGGAGATTTTTGTGTCAACATCAAGAATCACGTAGCCGATGTCATCATTCGTTTTTAAATATTGGCCGACGATATTAATATTACGCTTCGATAAACGCGAGTTTATCTCGCCGAGCACGCCGGGGATATTCTTATGAATGTGCAGAATGCGGTGTGTTCCGGCCTGCGGCGGAAGATTGACCGGCGGAACGGTATGCGAGCCTTCGGATGTGCCGAGTTCGAGATACTTTATTAGTTTCGCCGTGACGTCAAGCCCGATATTTGCCTGTGCCTCTTCGGTCGAACCGCCAATATGCGGTGTCAGGATCACGTTTGGCAGATTTTGCAGCACGGTCGAAAATTTGTCGCCGTTCTTTTCTGGCTCGTTGGGAAAAACATCGACGGCGGCACCGGCAATTTTACCTGATTTTATCGCTTTTTCTAATGCTTCCAGATCGACAACATCTCCCCGGCTGTGGTTGATCAAAATGCTGCCGTCTCGCATCGATTTCAGCGTCTCGGCGTTGATCATGTTCCGCGTCGTCGAATCCGAAGGCACGTGCAGCGTAACGATGTTCGACTCTTTCAGCAACTCATTCAACTCGCGAATCTGCTTTGCGTTCCCGAGCGGAAGCTTGTTAGCTGCATCAAAATATATGACGTGCATTCCCATCGCCTCGGCCATATTCGACACCTGCGAGCCGATATTGCCATAGCCGATTATACCCAGCGTCTTGCCGCGAAGCTCAAAGCTGCCCGTCGCGTCCTTCAACCATTCGCCCCGATGCGCCGCCGCGTTCTTGTCGGCGATCTTGCGGATCAGCATCACCGACAACCCAATGATCAACTCCGCCACCGAACGCGTATTCGAATAAGGAGCATTAAAAACCGCCACGCCTTTTTCCGTAGCAGCTTTTAGATCAACCTGATTTACCCCAATGCAAAACGCCCCGATCGCCAATAGTTTATCTGCCGCCTCGATCACATTCTCGGTGATCTTTGTTTTCGAACGTATGCCAATCAGATGCACACCCTTAACGGCCTTTACCAAATCTGCCTCGGTCATCGCGCCGATGATCTTTTCGATCTCCGTGTAGCCTCCAGCTTTAAGTTCAGCCACAGCGGAATCCGAAATGTTCTCGAGCAAAAGAATCTTGATCTTAGATCGCGGATATGATGTTTTG
>JANNGV010000588.1:0-2949 GCA_031404055.1 Chloracidobacterium sp. | reverse complement strand
GCTGCTTGCCGGGATTAAGCGCATTTCGGTTTTGGGTATCAAACCGGAAACGCATTCGTCGCAGCCCGCGTTCTACGTTCCGAAATACATGGCCGACGCTGGCTATGAGATTCTTCCGGTTCCCGTTTATTATCCGGAAGTGACCGAAATTCTGGGTCAAAGAGTCTACCGAAGCCTGACCGACGTTCCGGGCGATATCGATATGATCAACGTTTTTAGACGCTCGCAGGACATTAGTAAACATACTATTGAGATTCTCGCGAAAAAACCTACGTCGGTCTGGTTTCAATTGGGTATCAGAAACGACGAAGCTGCGGAAATGTTTGCAAGGGCGGGGATCAAGGTCGTACAGGATCTTTGTTTGATGGTCGAGCATCGTACGCTTATTCGGTCTGTTACTTAAAGCTTCGTTTCGGTTTTTTGGGTTTTGTTACTCTCGTCGGCCGTCTTGGCTTTTTTGCAACGGCATCTTTGAGGGGCGGACCGGTCGGTTTCGACACTGGTTTTTTGAACTCAAGCAGGCCTTTGATCTCATCTTCACCCAACTTCCGAGCCGTTCCGGCAAGCGAATTATTATCGCGTATATTTCCGATGGCAATTCTGCGAAGTTTTACGACCGAATGGCCGATCGAATCGAACATTTTGCGGATTTGCTGGTTATGGCCTTCGAGAAGGATCACTTCGTACCAGCCGTTCTTGTCGGTCGCCTGCAGCTCCTGGATCTCGGCCGGAGCGGTCTTAAACCCATCTTCCAGGCGAACTCCGCGCCGAAGTTTATTTATCGCAACTGCGGTCGGCAGGCCTTTCACCTTCACCTCATAGACCTTTGGAATTTTCTTTGAAGAGGCGACGACATTTGTGAAATCGCCGTCGTTCGTAAGTATGATCAGCCCTTCGGTGTTGTAATCAAGCCGCCCGACGGGGTAAAGCTTACCGTAACCCTTGACCAGGTCGGTAACGAGTTTTCTTCCTTCCGGATCGGATGCACTCGACAAATAGCCTTTTGGCTTATTCAAAAGGATGTAAGTCTTTTCCCGCCTTTCAAGGGTTGGGTTGATCAGCTTTCCGCCTACCTTGATGTGGTCGGTTGCGGGATCGGCCTTGGTCCCGAGCGTGGTCACGACCGCGCCGTTAACTGTAACTTCGCCAGCCGCGATCAATTCTTCGGCGTGCCGCCTTGAAGCTATGCCGGCTTGGGCGATGAGTTTTTGCAATCTTTCCTGCATAAAAAGAATTTACCACAGAGACTCAGAGACACAGAGAAGACGCATAAAAATCTCTGTGCCTCCGTGTCTCTGTGGTGAAATCTATTGCACCAGATCCTCGAAATCTTCAATGCTTGGCAATTCCGTCAGGTCCTTTAGCCCAAAATGGATAAGAAAATCCTTTGACGTGCCGTATTGCATCGGCCGTCCGACGGTTTCCTTGTGGCCTTTCGTAACTATCAGGCGTTTTTCGAGCAAGGTTTTTATGGCGGAGGCGGATTGCACACCGCGGATTTCAAGAATTTCCGGCACGGTGACCGGCTGTTTATAGGCAATCACGGCGAGAGTTTCCAACGATGCGAGCGAAAGCTTTGCGGATGGCCGAGTTTTCAGGAATTGGCGAACCTCTTCGTGATATTCGGTGCGCGTCGATATCTGCCAGCCGCCGGCTATTGCCCTTACCTGCAAGCCGCTTTCACGCACTTCGTACTGGCTTTTGAGAGATTCGACCGCAGCCTCGACAGAATCGCCGTCTTCGTCCAGTATCTCCGCTAAAAGCTTCGTCGGAATAGGCTCATCCGCGACAAATATCAGTGCCTCGACTATTGCCGCCAAACTTTCCGCAGTTCGTTTCTCTTTTGCCTCGGCGGCCTGTTCCATCTGTTAAACCTTCTTCAAAATAATATCGCCAAACGTTTTTTTCTGCATCAATTTAACTGTTTCCGTCCGCACAATTTCGAGCACGGCCATGAACGCGGTTACCAGTTCGCGTTTGGTATGGAGCTGTTCAAAAAAGCTGACCAGATTTAATTCGAGATCTTCAAAAATACGGCGTTTAAGATTTCTAATCATGTCAGCAAGCGATATCTCTTCGCGGTGTATCTCCATCGTGACAACTTCTTTATGGCGAAGAAGTATCTTTTCAAAGACGGTCAGCAGATCAAAGACCGTTGCGCTGATCTCGGCGTTGTTGTCATCCGACTCGATCTTGCCGCGTGCGAAAACGGCTTGTTCTATCGTCGTTCTCTCATAAAGCATTTCGGCGGCGAATTTGAATTTCTCGTATTCGAGCAGCTTGTCGACAAGTTCTTTTCGCGGATCTTCGATCTCATCTTCGACTTCGGTGGAGATCTCACGCGGAAGCAGCATTTTCGATTTGATCTCGATCAGCGTCGCCGCCATTACGAGAAAATCAGCGGCGACCGATATATCGAGCCGTTTCATCAACCGGATGTAGCGGACATATTCGTTAGTTATCTTCGCGATCGGGATATCGAAGATATTCGCCTGCTCCTGTCTGATCAAAAACAACAGAAGATCGAGCGGGCCCGCGAATTCTCCCATCCGCAGCCTCAACTCGTCACCGGAACCGGCGCCGATCTGCGCCGTTTCGGTGTTGAAATCAAAGCTGAATTGTTCCGGCTGCTGCGTTTCCATCTAAACGTACTTTGTCTCTCTCAAATAGATAATGTAATCGATCTTTGGCGGTTCAAAGCCTTCTTCGCGAAGCTTGAGCATGATATTTCCGCGATGTGTCGAAGAATGTACTAGAACATGTGACAGCATTTCGCGGAAAGTGTTCTCATACTGAATGCCTTCGCTTGTCTTATACTTTACATACAGCCCGATAGCCTCGTCATCGAAGCCATCACCGCGCGGCGGCCGCTGGCGGGGCGGCCCTCGGCGCCGCGCTTCCTCCACTGCGGCGACACCTTCGAGCTGCCCATCGTGGGGCAGAACCAGA
>JANNGV010000587.1:0-3755 GCA_031404055.1 Chloracidobacterium sp. | reverse complement strand
TTGCTCAGGGACGTTGTTATTCTATTCGAACCTATCTATAACGTCGACGGGCATGAGAATTTCAATCCCTTCATGCGGGCTAACCAGAACGGCCCGGATGCGACGGGTTTCCGGGCAAACGCAACCAATCTCAATCTGAATCGCGATTATATGAAGGCCGACGCACCTGAAACACGCGCCTGGCTGGCGGTCTGGAACCAGTGGAAGCCCGATCTCTTTATTGACTGCCACGTTACAAACGGTGCGGATTTTCAATATAACCTGACGTATGAATACGCCCATTTTCAGGAGGTTTCACCGGCGATCAGAAACTGGATGGATGAACATTTCGATGGTGTCGTCGTGCCGAATGTCGAGAAGGAAGGCAATCTGCTGACGCATTACGTCGAGTTTGCGGGACGCGAAGTGACCGGCGGCATTGCGACATTTATAACCACGCCGCGCTTTGCCACGGGTTACACGCCGCTCCGAAATCGTGCAGGGCTGCTGATCGAAACGCACGTTTATAAGCCGTATAAATCGCGAGTCCGGGGCACGTATGATGTCCTGCGATATACGCTCGAAGAGATGAACCGTTCAAAAGCGAGCCTTTTTCTGGCGAACATTACCGCCGACACCCAAACAGTCGAACGAGGCAAGACCTTTGATCCGACGCGGCAGTTTCCGCTCTCGCTCGCGATAACCGATAGATCGACCCCTCTGGCCTTTAAGGGTATTGAATACAAAATGGAGGACAGTCCGATCTCGGGCGGCAAACGCATAGTTTACGGCACGGCGCCGCTCAATATCACGATCCCGCGTTTTGACGAGGCGATTGTGGAACGCTCGGTCGCACCGCCGCTTTATTACATAGTACCGCCCCAATGGACAGAAGCAATTGCAGTGCTCAAACTGCACGGCGTTTCCTTCGAAACGCTGTCAAAGCCGATGACCGTAGAGGTTGAAAGCTACAAATTGACCGAGCCAAAATGGTCAACAAACTCATTCGAAAACCGCATTACACTGACGTGCAAACAGACTCCTGTAAAAGAAACACGCACCTACGCAGCCGGTTCGATCCTAATACCAATGTCTCAGGAAGCCGCAAACGTCGCGATTCATCTGCTCGAACCCAGTGGCCCGGATTCCTTCGTTTACTGGGGATTTTTCAACTCGATATTCGAGCAGAAAGAATACGGCGAAGGTTACGTAATAGAAAAACTCGCCCGCGAAATGCTCGCCAAAGACCCGGAATTGCAGAGGGAATTCGACCGACGCCTCCTCGACCCGGCGTTCGCGAAAAGTCCGCAAGCCCGCCTGCGTTTCTTTTACGAGCGCTCGCCTTATTATTTGAACCAAAAGATTGGGGTGTATCCCGTGGGGAGGATTTTGACGAAGACACAGGTTGGCAGCGGGCTACTTTAGAAAAAACAAAACCACACTCGTAATTCAGCTTTTCCTTTTGCGTCCTTCGCGAATACTTGGCTCCTATGCGGTTAAACCCAGATCAAGCAATAGTTTCAGACTGGTGAAAGGGGTAAGAGTTACGCCGGTAGGCGGGATCTTGTTCGTGCTTTGTTCCTCATGATCCATGGTTAAAGATTTACCACGGAACCGGAGGAACCAGAATTAACAAGAGGAAACAACGAGAAAATTCGGGCGTTTTTCGCCGCTTCCGGTGTGACTAAAACGCTGCGGCATCACTTTGCTTTTCTAATGTGTAATTTGGTTAAAAAATTAGGTAAAACGGACGCAAACAGATTTCGAAGGTCGTCCCCGATCGCTCACCTTATAAGTGTAATGATCGCGTGGGCGAGTTCGATACGGGTGAGCGGCCTTCCCGGATTGAACCTATTACCGCTATCCAGCACCAGATAGCCTTGCTGGAGTGCAACGGCGACATAACCGCGTAATGAGAACGGGATTTGTTCGGCATCGGTAACGCTCAGCGGCAGGCCCGCCGTCGCCGCCTGACTTTCCAAATTCGCGGCTTTTACAAAGGCGATAGCCGCGACAAGCCGCGAAGCCGAATTGTGAGGATAAAACCTTCCGCCATTCTGAGCATCAATGAACAACCTTCCCGTTGGATTTGATTGGACGCTCTCGACCGAGTTCCTTCCGTAACGGTCCCTGACGTCGAGAAACATCGGGTTTCCTGC
The DNA here is from genome assembly GCA_031404055.1 of Chloracidobacterium sp. Taxonomy (GTDB): domain Bacteria; phylum Acidobacteriota; class Blastocatellia; order Pyrinomonadales; family Pyrinomonadaceae; genus OLB17. Next base: position 1,617 of record JANNGV010000587.1, on the reverse strand, counting down.
AACATACTGCGCAACCAGCCCGCTGCGGACAATCGTGTCGGCCAACTCGGCGCGCGAGACGGCAAATGCCGGATTGAAACGCCTTCCTTCCGGGAGGATCAGATTTGCCAGCAGGCTTTGCTCCGCTTCCGCCAGCGATGCCGCCGACAATCCATCCAGATCGGACAAATTAGGATACTCTACGCGGGTCACTTCGACCGCTCCGAACACATTCTGCGCGGTGCCGGCATAACCCGTATGGCGGACATCGCTTCGAAGCATCTGGCTTGCCGGATTCCGCAACACGATCTTCTCTCGGCGGCCTGTTAAACCCGGCACGCTCAATGTATTAGATTCTCCAATCAAGCTGTTGTTTGATCCGTAAAGCTTCAGGCCAAAATCGTTCGCACTAAGATCCCACGAGACATTAACGCTCGCCTGCACTGTATTCTGGGGTATGGAGATGTTTGTCGAGGCCGCAAGATTCGGAAACACAGTTTGCCCGAAAGTATGAGTCGTGGATGTAATAAACTTTATGGAATTTTTGGAGAGAACGGACCTGAAAGCTCCCATTCGCCGCTCAGGAAATGCCGATTCAAGCACCGCCGCATACGTATTTAACATTCCCGCCCCGGCTTCATGATAGAAATATTTCGGCATTGGTGTTGCCGTGCGGCTTAAAATGTCCTTGACTTCCTTTGGCGTTAGATTGGGGTTGGCTTCGAGCATCAATGCGATGGCCCCGGCAACCTGCGGTGCCGAAAACGAAGTCCCGCTCGCGGTGGTGTAATACGGCAGCTCTGAAGGCGTCAACCGCTGTACGTCCGCACCGGCGATGCCGGAAATTCCGGTCACCGTTCCTGCACTGCGAAGGCTGGCGACGTTCGCACCAGGTGCAACCAATGACGGATGCTGAAGCTGATCGCCAAAATTGCCGCGCGATGAGAACCCGGCGAGCCGTCCTGCCTCGTCCGAGGCACCAACGCCGATTACCCACGGAGCCGCGGCGTAAGGATTCAACGTCCCGTTGCCGGAGCCTGAATTGCCAGCGGAGAAAACAACGTTCACGCCGCGATCGGTCAACATTTTGGTAGCAATATTAACCGGATCGTTAAAATCAAAAACAGTGCCTGCCGAAAAACTACAATTTACAACGCGTACATTGTAGTTCGCTCCTTTTTCGAGTAAATAGTCGAAACCCGCGAGGACATGCGTCAAATTAAGGTCCCCGGCACTCAAGCCTAGAAGCTTCGCTCCGGACGCAACGCCATTGTATTTTCCGCTCGATCGCTCACCGCTTCCCGCAATCACGCCCGCCACGAATGTCCCGTGTCCGCCGGCCAGATCGGTGTTCGCAAGGTTTTCGACCGGAATCGGATTTGTAAATCCTGCCGGAGTGCTTTGGGCATCGGTCAGGCGGACATTTTGAATAACTTTGCCTGCGAGATCCGTGTGTTGGGAATTGATTCCGGTATCAAGAACCGCAACGGTTACATTTCTGCCGGTTACCGGAAGCGAAGCGTTTTCTTGACGAAGATCGCCGTCGCCCGCCACCCGCTGAACACCCGTCGGGTTAAAATAAGGGTCTGAGTTGAATGTTAGTGTATGGTTGCCGTAAAGCGAGCGGACGCTTGGAAG
>JANNGV010000586.1:0-1598 GCA_031404055.1 Chloracidobacterium sp. | reverse complement strand
GAAAAATCGGTCGTCTCAACCTCGTAATCGTCGCTGGGATATTGGTTATCAGCGGTTCGACCCTGAAATATCCTCGCCGGCCGGGCACTGTCAAAATCCGCCCACTTCTGCTCTTCCGCTTTGGGTTTAAAAATATAGCCTCGCAGGATATAGACTCCCAAACCGATCAGCATTGCCGGCAGAAGCCCGCGCATAAGGCCGCGTACATTGAAAACGGCCTGAAGCAAAAACCCGGCGCCAAGTACGGTTAGAACGATTCCCCACAGCTTCGGGTTGCCCGAAAAGCGTTTTACAAAGATATCCTCGGCAACATCGGGCGTCAGGCCCGAGCGGATCATTTGTGCCGTTCGCCAGGCATCCAGGGCGGCAAACAGCCACATCCCCATGAATCCCAACACAAAAATAAACGTGCCGCCGGTCAGTATAGCCATCTGAAAAAGGCCGACGAACACACCGAAATAGACCAGGGCCTTTACGGTTTGTCCGTTGTAAGCGGCGCCCAGTCCCGGGCAGATGAACGAAAGAAAGGTAGCGATAAACGGCGACGTCTGCCTTTTTACAAACGGAATATAAGACGATTTATTTTGCTGGCGAAGAAGGTCGACTCCCAAAACTATGCAGTCCTGGCAATACGGAAAGCCCTTGATGCGATGATCGCACGCCGGGCAAAGCGGCTTGCCGCACCCGTTACATTGCACAACTGCCGCATTTTGGCTGTGATATCCACAGTTCATTGGTTATTGCCCACCTTCACTATCGACGAATGTACCCCTCACCGGTTCTTGAATCGACGGCTGTTCCGGCGCCTTTCCGCTCCACGCATCCGCTCCCTGTTGATATGTCTGCTCGGCAAGCTCGTAGCTGCTCGTGTAAATACCGGCCAACGTGCCGTCGGCCGAAACCGTTTGGCTAAATACAAGAAACGCAAACATCATCATCATCGCCACCGGGGCCAATTGCGGTACCGAAATAGGGAACTGCAGCCCGCGCAGCCACTCGGCAAACTGCGAAGCTCTCGAAGCTTTCACCGCCGCGGCGCGTGCCGTGCCGATGGTCGATTGCAGAATTCGTTGATGCAGCCCCTCAGGCAGCGGTAATTCATCCAATTTGTAGGTTACGCAGGCCGCAAGCGAGCGAACAACTTCGCCCGGCAGATCCGTACATGCATCGCAAAGCACCGCATGCCGCTCCCAGCGGTGAAACACGGGCGCAGGCAGAAATCCATCCAGATAATCGGTCAAATGCTCTTCAAAATCGTTGCACGCCATCGCTGATTGCGGCATCGTCCGCTCCAGAATACGTGCTTCCAGCCGCGTCACCGGCATTTTCGGGTCGGCCATCTGACGGCAAACCGCCAGCGAAGCCTTTACCTCGTTCAAGAGCGAATGACACAACGGGCAGCTAAGCGCGTGTGCCGCCACCGTTTTATGCGTTGAGCCTTCGAGTGTCTTGTCCAGGTAATCGGTCAATAACTCTTCGAACTGTGAGCAGTTTATTAAATTTTCCTTTTCATACGACATACAACCCTAACCCCTTGAACACTACATTTTTAATGTGACGATATTTTTTCCATTATTTTGCTTTGTTCAGAGTTCAGC
>JANNGV010000585.1:0-8289 GCA_031404055.1 Chloracidobacterium sp. | reverse complement strand
CTTCGTGGGAAGCCATTTAGCTGACAAATTGATCGGGCAGAGCCATGACATAACGGTCATCGACGACCTCTCGACGGGACAGTATTCAAACGTGGCTCACCTCGAAGGCACCGACCGTTTTCGTCTTATCATCGACACCGTGCTGAACGAAAAGCTAATGGAAGAGCTGATTCGCGAAACTGACCACGTGTACCACATGGCAAGCGCTGTCGGCGTAAAACTCATTATGGACCATCCCGTGAAAACGATTGAAACGATCTTTCGCGGCACGGATGTCGTCCTCGGTTTTTGCTCGCGTTACCGTAAGCGCGTGTTAATTCCAAGCACCTCGGAAGTTTACGGCAAATCCGCGACAGTTCCCTTCAGGGAAGACGATGATCTCCTAACCGGTGCGACCGACAAACATCGCTGGGCCTATGCCTGTGCAAAGACACTGGACGAATTTCTCGCCCTGGCCCATTGGAAGGAAACGCGGCTGCCGGTCGTTGTGGTCCGCCTGTTTAATACGGTCGGCCCGCGCCAGACGGGCCAATACGGAATGGTTGTTCCACGCTTCGTCGAAGCTGCCTTGAAAAATGAAACGATCGAAGTGCATGGCGACGGAACCCAATCCAGATGCTTCGGCCACGTACTTGACATTGTCGAAGGCCTCACGAGTCTGCTGGACAACCCTGAGTGTTTCGGTCAGGTCATAAATCTTGGCAACGACGAAGAAGTAACCATAAAACAATTGGCCGACAAAGCTATCAAATTGACGGGCAGCACTAGCAATATCAGGTTTGTTACATACGAAGAAGCTTACGGCGAGGGATTCGAGGACATGCGGCGGCGTGTTCCAAGCCTGACCAAAGCCGGAAGATTGATCGGTTATAAGCCAACCCGAACGCTTGATGACATCATCAATGATGTAGCGTCAGAGTTCAGAAATGGCATTTCGGCTAGTAGTAAAAATGTTGCGAATTGATTTAGGAAAACAGATTCTTTTGCACGCCGGGGTTATCCTGGTATTGGGTTTGAGTTTTTTCACGACGGTTTCGGCTCAGACCGGCGGCGTGAAAGGCAAGGTGCGAACGAATAGCGGCTCGGGGATTGCCAACGCTAATGTAACCATCAGGAAAGACGGAAAAGACCTCAAAAGCGTTAACGCCAACAGCGGCGGAAGTTTTGTTATCGAAGGTATCGAGCCTGGACGCTACAGCGTTGTAGTCGATGCTAAAGGCTACAGCTCGGGAGTGCTTTATAACGTCGAAGTAAAGAAAGATAAGGTGCGCGACCTCGGTGACAGGCTGATGCTGAATATCGATCAGGGGAGCCAGGTTATCTTGAAAGGCAGTGTTTTTTTTCGTGAAGGAACGAGCGTCACGGGAGCAAAAGTCCAAATCGAAAAGATCAATTCGGACGGTTCTATAAGCCGTATCGGGTCTACATTTACAAACGTAAGCGGTGAATTTACCGTTCGCCAGCCAGAGGCGGCCGCGAAGTTTCGCGTGACCGCAACATATAAGGGCGTTACGGGAACCAAAGAAATTCAGGTGGAGAATGCGGCTGTATACCGGCTGGCGATCACGTTGGATATTTCGAGAACAGATAAATGATCTGTTAGTTGATGGTTTCCGAAAGCTCTTCTGGAAGCTCGTATGACTTAATGTCTTTCGCGTCCGCTACTATCAGCGGGAATTCCTCAAGAATAACTGCATCGGCCAACGTCTGGACCCAATAAGTTCCGGCGCTCGGAAACACGACGTTCACAAAAAAACTCACATTATCCGTAAATCCGCCTGGCGTCAGATCGATCGGCGTCGCCTGCGACGAGACGACAAGATTTGACCTGTCCGGCGAGAGAATACGCACCTCGGTATCGTGTGTGCCTTCGCCCATCCAGTGGTTTATCACGGCGAACTTGATCAACGACACAGGTAATTGTTCAACCATTATGTTTTGAAAAATACCCATCAGCGAGATCTTATTCCCCATCTCGATCCGGACGTCGTCACACAGCAGCGTGTATCTGAGAGTTAAATTTTGTGTTTCCATCATATAAAGCCGATTCTTGTTTCATCTACATATATCTAATCCGAACGCTTTTTCATCTTTTAAGCCGCGCCATTCTTCTTGAACCAGACAAGCAGCTTTTGCCATGCGTCCTGTGAAGACTCTTTATTAAAGCTGTCGCGATAATCGGCATGAAATCCGTGCTTTGCATTTGGATAGACAATGATCTCCGAGCCCGATCTTCCTTTCTTTAGCTCATCCTGCATCCTCTGCACACCGTCGAGCGGAATACCTGTATCCAGTCCGCCGTAAAATCCTATTACCGGTGCCTTTAAGTCTTTGGCATAGTCGATCGGCGTCTTGGGCTGCGCATCATTTATCGGTGAATTTGCGGTTGGCACCACTCGTCCGTACCATGCGGCACCGGCGTCAACGGCCTTGTTATGCGCCGCATAAAGCCAAACGATCCTGCCGCCCCAGCAAAAACCGGTGATCGACAATTTTTTTGTATTTCCGCTGTTCTTAGCTGCCCATGCGACGGCAGCGTCGAGATCCGACATAGATTGCGTGTCCGGAATCTTTGAAAAAACCTGCCGATTTATCTCGCGCGAGTCCTTGAGATTTTTTACCTCACCCTGACGTGCATACAACGCCGGAGCTATCGCCACGTATCCCAATTTGGCAAAGCGGCGGCAAACGTCTTGTATCCATTCGTGAACCCCAAATATTTCGTGTACTACCAACACCACCGGGAATTTCTTTCCTTTCTTATCTGGCATTGCCCGATAAGCCGGGAATTCGCCGTCCGAAACCGGGATCTTTACTTCGCCCGTGATCAGGCCTTCATCATCGGTCGTGATCTTTGTTTGAGCCTGTATCGGATGCACTGCCGCGGCAAAAGTGCCCGCTGCCAGGATCGACGTCACAAAAAACTCTCTGCGGCCCAAAACCGGCGCGCCCGGATACGAATTGACTATGTCTTGATCCATAAAACTTCCAGAAAAAAGTTATATCTTAAATATTTGCTTTTCCGCGGGCATTGGTCAAGAGTATAATTAAATTTCCGATTCACGAATTGAAACTTTGAACGTACAAACGCTCGACAATTATTCCAAGAGTTCTTTGAAAAACCTATCTAACTAACTTTTCTTTTTGTGACGTAAACTGAAACGCATCGAAATGCTCCGTAATCCTCTTTTTCGGTGGTGAGAAAGAGAACCACGGAACAAGATGAACAAGAAGGAACAAAAGGATTCGATCAGGATTGATAAAATAGGTTTTTCAAAGAACTCCCCAAATAATTGTTCTAAATCTGATATCGCAATCTGAAATCGAAATGCTTTATTACGTCTTGATCGGTCTGTGTTTATCCCTGGTGGGAGTTGCTGGACTGCAGTTCATGTACATGTTCTATATCGACCGTCTCGATCGCGAACGCAAGAAACGGCTTGTAGAGCTTGAACATCGCTGCAAACAGCTCTCTCTGCGTTTGGCTGAGGCGGAGTTTAGAATTGCCGAGCAGGATGAAGTGATCGAAGGCCTGGAAGCTTACGACGACCGGAGCGAAGATGCGTGGGCCGATGTTCTTGAAGAAGGCTAACTACCGCTTGAATTCGACGATCGTCGCTCCCCAACCGCCTGAGAATTCATCGCCCGATTTAAAATCCTTTACCAACTCGCTCTCGCTCAATACCTTGCGCGTTATTTCACGCTGGACGCCGATTCCCTTGCCATGAATTATCCTGGCAAAGCGGAAGCCTTTCGCACTTGCCTCCACCAGATAACTTTCGACAACAGCCTTTACATCTTTGGGACGAAACGCGTGAAGATCGATCGAATCGGTAATCTCAAGCACAACCGGATCGGGAAACGGGTTTTCGAACTCGGCTAGTTGATCATGGTTTATGGTCACCTTGATTTCCCCTGCTGGTACTGAGCGATGTCTTCGGGCGGCGTTACCTTCAGGCGGCTCTTGTCTTTAAACACGACGAAGCGTTTATCGTCCATTCGGCCTTCGGGATGCCGAAGTTTCATCGTGAATGTCTTATTGTCGCCCACGCCATCAACCTGGAGAGGAAGAACGCCCCAAACGTCGCCGGTGGACCTCCAAACGGTGTAAAAACTCTGATCGTATTTATCGAACGCGAGAACGAGAATACCGTCAAAATCAGGCTCAACGCCATCGATCTCCTTCACTTGATTGGTACGCGACAGAATGACCCAGTTTCCGGGCGATCCGACCTTTTCGTTCAATCCGACCTTATCCTGGCCATCCGTATCAAGCCGCTGCCAGGTTACGAATTTACGATTGTTCGCCTGGAAAAAAACTATATCGCTCGGAACCTGCAGCTCGACCTGCCTCCCAAACAACCAGCCTGCCGGAGCAGGCGAAATGGACGGATCCATTCTGACCTGATACCAAATGTCGTACTTGTCCTCGATCTTTTCGGGCTCGTTCGCCTCTTTCGCTGCCTCTATCTCTTCATTTCGTGTTCGTTTCTTTCGATTCGGCTCGCCTTTCTTTGCATCGTCAACGTCAGGAACTTCCTGTTTCGGTACGAATTTCCAATCCATGATCTCGAAGGTCGAGCCGTTCGCGAGCTTGAACAAAACATTTTCCGGGCTCATATCCGGAACCAGACGCAAGTTTGAAGCAGCCCGCAATTGACCGGCAGCTTGCGGTGAAATATTTGGAAACTCGCCCGCCAATTTTTTGGACTTTTCAAGCACCTCATTTGTAATGACGTGCTGTGCCTCTATCCAGCCCTCGGTGTTCGCATCGTCGTTAGCCCTGACGCGAAGCCAAAGCGTCTTTTCAAAATCGATCTGGTCCAGAACATCAAGCCGTTCGCCGCGTTTAACTTCCAAAAGATCGGCGGCGACAACCGCGTAGGAGGTGCGGATCTGAGCAGTCTTTGAGATAACCGTTGCGGTATCGGTCAATCCGAATACATCTGAAACGCCGCCGACTGTCCCGTCAAACAGCCCGCAGCCGGACTGTGCCGCAACTATCGCAAAAAGCAGCAATGCTGAAAAAACTCTCATCTTTATCATGGTTTCCGGCTCAACTTTCGCCAGTTATTATAACCCAATTTATCCAATATTACCTTTTGACTGCCGGTCAGTTTGGCCTGTACGCGGAGGCTTGTGCCTGAATTCCCTGCTTCATTCTCGATTCCCGCTGCGTCCAATTGCACCCGCCAATCGATCGTCCGTGATCCTCTTACGTATCGGTCGGCCACAGGTTTCAATTGTGGGTACGAATCCATAATTTTTAGGATCGCCGTGTTCGCATCGCTTAGCGGATTTGGCGGCTTGTGTGAATCGTATAGCTTTTGAAAAATATCGCTGATCGAAGTTTTTCCCTTCGAATTTTGAATCAGGGCCAGATCGCTAAGAAATGCCGTGAGCATTCCGCGTGCGTAAACCTGAGTGTCCGCGCCGTTCCAACGATTTTGCGACGCTTCGATAGGTGACCTTCGCCACTGTTGAGTTGAATCGATATTATGGGCACGCGATAGAGTGTCGAGGAAGTCTTCGAACCTAATTTGATTCAATGCGACCCCGGTTTTTAGCGATTGGTACAGAGCAAACCCTTCATAAAACCAATCATAATTCCCGCTGAGATTTACTCCATTAGGAAGCCAAAGGTGGAATATCTCATGCCGTAACTGCTCGTGAAGCCGCTGCGGCGATTGCGTTTTGAACGGCATGTCAGCTGATATGATCGTAACGCTCCGCCCCCGAGTTTCCGCTTCCCAAGTGCCCGTCGGAACGTCTTTTTGCGGGAAGGGCATGATCGCGACCTGTATTTTGTCGGCTGGGCCCGACCCAAATATTTGCAAATATTCCTTATATATCTCATCGGCAATTTTCGAGAATTCGGCATCCGTAAAGAGCCATTGGCCTGATGCGGTTATGTTCATTGCCGAATTATTCGACTTCATTTCTCGAAGATCAGTTCCAATCAGAAACACGGCTTTTTCGATGTCTGCCACGTGAAAAGTGGATAAGCCAGTCCGTTCTTCGGTTGAGACTACTTTCCATCCCGCCGGTACCTCGATCGTTACCGTAGCGGAAATCTTGTCTGTCCGATTTGAGGATTGCGGGAGAAGATCGTCAAGCATCAAAATCCCATTCTCGTCCGAAAGCCACGAAATATGAGCAGCCGCACGAGAGTTTTTTGAAACCGCTGCCATCAATTCATAACCCCAACGCACAAAATCCGTTTCGGCCACGAATTCACCTTTATTCGACTGCTTATAAGGTATCGGTCTTGAGGTTTCATCCGTGACTCCGAGATTTGAAATGCGGCCCATCAGGTCCGACTCTCCTACGCCGGACTTCAGAAACGAAAGACTTCTCGATCCGCGTCCTAAATACTGCCCGCTAATGCTTATCGACGCTTTTTCTACATTGACCTTGATACTTGCTTCGATATTTTGGCCAAGCGAAGTTCCGGTATAGAAAACAACGCACAGGACAACTAACGACATCATAAAAAAGGCGTTGTTTACTTTTGACATGGAAATTAGATCGGAACTAAACTAGTCGTTTGACGTATGAGCTTACCAGACTCGTAATCATCAGGATAAAGAATTTCATGAGTCTTATCAAAATCGTAGTTTACGCCTTGGTGCTTTTGCTTGGGCTGCTTTTCCTGGGACGCTATTTCTTCTAGGATCGCGGTTGGTTGGAATTGTTTGACGCTGGCTGTAATTGTACGCATATAAGTGGCGTTAACTGAATTATTGTTTGATTGATAGAATTGAAACAGAAGCGGTCGCTTGAGGCCGCTTTTTTCGTTTTAGAAATAATTATTTATGAATGGTTTAAGACGCATAAAACGGGCATTGATAAGCCTTTCGGATAAGAGCGGAGCCGTCGAATTTGCCCGATCAATAACAGAACTTGGCGTTACCATAATTTCAACCGGCGGAACGGCCAAAACGCTCCGCGAAAGCGGCATTTCGGTAACCGACGTGTCTGAGGTGACGGGCTTTCCTGAGATGATGGATGGCCGTGTAAAAACGCTACACCCCAGGATTCACGGTGCGTTTCTCGCTCTTCGCGACAATCAAGAGCATATCGATGCGATGCAAACGCACGGGATTGAGCCGATCGACCTGGTGGTCATAAATCTTTACCCTTTCGAGCAAACCGTTGCAAGAGAAGATGTTAGCATCGAAGAAGCGGTTGAGAATATCGATATTGGCGGTCCGGCAATGATCCGTTCGGCATCCAAGAATTGGCGTGACGTCGCTGTTGTTACCGATCCGAAATTATACGATGGCATTTTGACCGAACTGCGTGAAAACGACTGCTCGCTGTCACTCAATACCCGTCAGCGTCTCGCCGCACTGGCGTATACACGCACGGCATCTTACGACCTTGCGATATCCTCGTATCTCGCAAAGCAGCTTTCCGACGAAGACTTGGATTTTCTGGAACCGTTTAATCCGCTCGGCGATCTGGTATTCATTGAATCGGACGAGATTGATCACATAAGCTCCCCTCCTTACGAAGGAGGGGTGGACGCCGCTTTGGGCGGACGGGGTGGTTCTCCTAACGCGGGCTTGCTTCCGTCTGAGGTTTCAATCGAACTCGCCAAAGTCGCCGACCTCCGCTACGGCGAAAACCCGCACCAAAAAGCAGCCCTATATGACACCTCCGAATCCGGCGGGATCGCGAAAGCCGAGCAGCTTCACGGCAAGGAGATGTCGTTCAATAATTACGTTGATGCTGAAGCCGCTTGGAATCTAGTCCAGGATTTTGACGAATTGGCTGTGGCTATAATTAAGCACACCAACCCAAGCGGCGTCGGCATCGGACAAACCAATGAAGAGGCATATCGAAGAGCACTTTCGACCGATCCGGTTTCAGCCTTCGGCGGAATCGTCGCTTTCAATCGAATCGTTAACGTCGAAGTGCTGCGCCTCGCCCACCCGGTACTCGTGCAGCTTCGCGGTCAGCGGCGCCCAGAGCACGAGCGTCGACTCTTCGCGCTGGTCGCCCACGCCCTGGAAGGTCCAGGTCTCGTTGTAGTAGCGCGACAGGTAACCCTTCGGCGCCGAGTCGAGCCGGTACTGCAAGACCATCGTCGAGCCCGGCTGCATGCCGCGGAAGAAGATCTGCCGGTTGCGCTCGCTCGAGGCCTCGCTGCGCTGGCCCTTCTCGGCCATCGCTTCGCGGAACTCTTCGTCGTCGATCAGCTTGCCCGCGCCTTCCATCGCGCTCAGCAACGTCGCTTCGGTGTAGCGCGCGGGGGGTTTGGTTTTCAACGCGAGCACATCGACG
>JANNGV010000584.1:0-2291 GCA_031404055.1 Chloracidobacterium sp. | reverse complement strand
AAGGTAAAACGCGAAATTCCCTTTTATGGATTTACCTTTTTACTTTTAAGTTTTCGCTTTTCACACTCTGTGACTCTGTGTCTCTGTGGTGTGCTTCTATTTCTCGCTTCCCACGTTTCGGCTCAGCGAATCGCCGTCCTTACGCCGGAGCCTACCGCTCAAGCAAAAAAATACGCATCCGAAGTCTCCGATCGTCTGTCAACCAGGCTAAAGGTTCTCGACGACGAGATGAGTCAGGCAGCCTTTCATTCCGTCAAGGTGGAGAGTCCGATGAATCTCTCGGCACGACAGGCGCAAGCGATTGGCGACGTGCTGGGCTGCGACTATTTCATGCTTCTGAAAACCGGCACGCTTCGCCGTAGTTCGTTTGCTAAAGATGAGTTTTACGAGTCCTTTGTTACGGCCTTCCTCGTGAACGGTCGGTCGGGGCGGCTTGTTTACTGGGGCTTAAAAAGCTTTGAATCCGTCAACTCGGCCGAATCCGAAAGGCTTCTTTTCACATCAACCGGCAGCTTTACGACCGAGATAATTGAGCGTTTGGGAAACTCGCGAGTGCTTGACGCGGGTTACAAAAACGCTACTTCTATCGAAGAGATGCCCGATGCTGGTACGGCGACCGGGATTAATTTTCGCCCGCCAATGCCCTACAAACGAATAAAACCGGAATACACGCGTATGGCCTATTATTATGATATCCGGGCGACGGTCGATGTGACCGTGGATATTGACCGGAGCGGTGCGGTCAAGGCGGTCGAAATCGAACGTTGGGCCGGTTACGGGTTGGATGAATCGGTCATCGCCGCAGTCCGCAAAATGAATTGGCGGCCGGCGGAGCGAAACGGCAGGACATTGCCTATGCGTGTTTTGCTGCGATACAATTTTACAAAGATCGAAAAAGAATAAGGCCCGCACGGGCAGGCAATTTTCATGGATTTCATTCGGGCTGCAATTCGGTTTCCGGTTTTTGTCATTGCGACGCTTGTAACTTATTGGACGTGGCGCCTCACATCCTGGATCGTTCCCAACAAACAGCTTTGGCGGCAGATCACTTTTCATAACTGGTCTCGGATCTTTGCCTTTCTTGCGCAGATGAAGATCGAGGTCATCGGCACGCCGCCAAAACCGCCGTTTTTTCTTGTCTGCAATCATCTCAGCTATGTCGATATCCCTGCCTTTCGGCTCGCTGCTAACGGTGTTTTTGTCGCAAAAAGCGATATTAAGGATTGGTTCGTAGCCGGGCCGATCATCCGCAACATGGGGAACGTTTTTATTGATCGAAAAAATCGTCGCGATATACCGCGGGCCGGTGAAGAGATCATAAAAAAACTGAACGGACAGGAAGGCGTGATCGTCTTTCCCGAAGGAACAAGCACAAAAGGTGAGGATGTTTTGCCTTTTAACTCGTCGTTTTTAGAATTTGCGGCGAAGACGAACCTGCCGGTTTCGTATGCTTCGATCCGCTATGCAACACCGTCGGGCGGGCCGACACCAAGCGAACGCGTTTGCTGGTGGGATGATACCAGCTTTCTAAATCATCTATGGCGGCTCTTCTCGCTGAAGCGCTTTACCGCAATAATTACTTTCGGCGAAGAGCCTGTTTCGGACCCGAACCGCAAAGAACTAGCCGCTCATCTTCGCGACAAAGTGAAAGAAAAGTTTATCCCGATGCTTTAGCGGGCGTTATCTAAACTATTTTTAAGTTTATCCGTAATATCTCCATAACTTTAACAGGAGCAAAATATGCGCAATGTCAGTTTCCGATTGATCGCGGCCGCGGCCGTACTGTTTTTTTCGAACACCTTACTGATTGGCCAAAGTAAAGGTTTTGATACGAAACGGATGGACACGTCCGTCGAAGCCTGCAACGATTTTTTCCAGTATTCTAATGGAACATGGCTAATATCGACCGAAATCCCGGCGTCCGAATCGCGTTGGGGTACATTTAATATTCTCGGCGACAATAATAACGCCACGCTGCGGCAGATCCTCGAAGAGGCGGCTAAATCAAAAGCAGCCACCGGAAGCAGTACGCAGATGATCGGCGATTTCTATTCGTCCTGCATGGATGAGACTGCGATCGACAAGTCCGGTGCTAAACCGCTCCAGCCGTATTTCAAACAGATCGATAAGATTAAAACAATCGCCGACATCGAAAAACATGTTGCGACGATGCACAATATGGGGTTGCCGGCGATGTTCGGATTCGGCGGCGGGCCGGACCTGAAAAATTCGAGCATGGTTATTATTAACTCCGGGCAAGGCGGATTGAGCCTGCCGAATCGTGATTATTA
>JANNGV010000583.1:0-5654 GCA_031404055.1 Chloracidobacterium sp. | reverse complement strand
TTTTTTGCCACTTATCTGACATCCTGTCGCCCAATACAATCCTCAATACAACCCTTAAGAATCTTCTTTATGCGTGAAATACGGGCGTAAAGCGCCGGGGCATTGCAGTTCAGACGCTGACAAATTTGCTGCCGCAATTCGATCCGTTCCAGCTTGTCACGGCTGTAATACTCAATAATAAGCTCTTTTTCGTCGGTCGGAAGTTGTTCCAGGCATCGATCAAGACACGCATTCTCCGCCTCGTCCGGATCGTCTATCTCCGGCATCGGCCAATCGGTTAATTCATCGTCCGTAAGCCCGACCTCTTTGGGCATCTCGCGTCGATGCTCCAAGAGAATATTTGATGCAAATCCATAAAAATATGTACTTAGCTGACCATCCAAGGAAGAATCGAAGGTGTGTAATTTTGCGGCGACGCGATTTATGGTCTTATCGGCGAGTCTCGGCGGGTCGGGGCAGCCTTTGATGTTGAAATAACGAATAAGAGCATTCCGTATTTTTTCGTACTTTTCTCCGGCCTCTTCCTGATTCGCGGAGAAAAGTCCAAGCAGGGCGTCAAATTGCTCTTGCCCAAGTTCGTGTCGATGGTTCATTTCTAAGGGATTTGTTGCTAAATGCTGCTTGAAGGAATAGCACAAAAAGCCCATTTTCTTCAACTCTGGGATGCTCGGAGAAATCTGAGCTAAACAGAAAATAAAAAAAATACGGCTAACTTGCAGTTTTTTTGTCAGACATCGGCCAAAAAAATCAATAACAAGTAGAGGGGGAATTTAAACCGAAATCTGAGAACCTGGGAACGCAGACAATTAAGGTCTCTGAATGTACATGATTAATACAGGGTCTGATATTACAGAATCTGCAGATAACCAGGCAAAAAGGGGGATTCTCTATTTCGTTTTACATTTCACCCTCGGTTATTTGGTCGGGGCACCGATCATAAAACCGGGGGAACCGTCTTGACATGTTGCCGATCGCACATCAGACCGCAGTCATATGCTCGACCGCGGTTCTTCTCCAGGCGTTCGGCTTCAAACTGAGCAAATCGCGGACGCGGCCTTTAGTGTCGTTTTGAACGATGCAAAAGTTACTTCCGCTTTTCGCGACGCGAAATGCTCAGTGTTCTCGGCGACGAAGGTCAAACCGTACACGGAACCAAATTCCGGAAGATGAGCAAAGTTTGCAGCTCTCGGTACGCTTTGACCAAAGTCAATGCCGGCGGCCTTTTCGATACTCCCACTTCGAAAAGGCCGCACTTCTCCTCTGATCGCAGCTTCAACTCTGCCTTCTCCCACAATTTTTTCTTGAATCCCGCCTCCTCCAGCACACCGCCGAACGGTGTAAAAGCAACCATTCCAAAACCTTGCCGCATCACAGGCGATACGACCTGCAGCATCTGTTTGATCATGGATGACCGCGTATCAGGTCATTCAACACTAATAAAAATCGAGGTTTTTTCGATGCGAGTAAAGTTCTTCCCATCGTTCGTGATGTTACTGGTGTGCGCGTTTTCAGCCGCCGCCCAGATTGTTGATGAGTCACGCTCGAGCGCTGTGGTAGCCGGAAGCAATATCAACCTTTCGCTTGGGGTCAACAATTCTGACTCCATCTCAGATAACCGTATTCAGCTTGAACTGCTTGACGCGGAAGGAAAGGTCCGAGGGACCGCATCGAAAGATGTGCGTTTGAAAAAGGGCTTTTCAATACAAAAGATAACGGTGGCGGCCGTCGGCATTACAACGTCGGAGATCGACAATATTCCCTGGTACCGTCTCCGATACCGCATCGGAAGGTCAGTGGGCATCATTTCTCTGTCGGAGTTGCTGCGGGATGTATTTGACCTGCGTGTTGCGGCCTCGGAAAACCTTTTTCCCGGCATGAATTACCGCGTTCGGGTCAGAGCGATCAACCCGTTTTCGAAACAGAACATAAAAAAAGTCGCAGTCGAGGCCGAGCTTACGCTGAGCATAGACACGGAGAGCGACGACGATGTGCTAAAGCTAAAGGCCTCGGGCGTGACGAACGGCGACGGTTTTGCGTTGCTTGATTTCAAGATTCCCGAAAGTGTAAAGCTGGATGACGACAGTGATATCACGGTAATTGGACGTAAAAACGGTGTTGTCAGAAAGATCGAAGAAGATCTAGATTCGGATGCCGCCGATGGTTCGGTTCTTTTAAGCGTCGATAAACCCCTTTATCAGCCGGGCCAGAGCTTTAATGTTCGCGGGTTGTATTTCGACGCAAATAACACCGTCGTTGCTAACAGCGACCTTGAGTTTACGATCAAGGACGGTGACGATACCACCCTTTTTCGCGAAACGGTGACGACTTCTGATTTCGGCATCGCCTCCATCTCGTGGCAAATTCCCGAAAATGCCAAGCTTGGTGATTACCGCGTTGAAGTAGACGCGGACGACGATCTTCGCAGCGACAGGATTGAATTTAAGGTGTCGCGTTACGATCTGCCGAATTTCTCGGTTAGCACCAAAACAGACAAAAGTTTTTATTTGACCACTGACAAATCGGCTGATGTAACCGTAAGCGCGGACTATTTATTCGGAAAGCCGGTTACCAAAGGCAGCGTGAGAGTTGTCCGTGAAGCCGAACGCAAATGGAACTGGAGCGAACAGAAGTATGAGTCCGCGGAAAGCGAAGCGACCGAAGGTGACACCGATAGCGAGGGCAAATTCACCGCAAAGATCGATATGAAAGCAGCGATCGAAAAACTCAAAGCGTCGAGCTTGGAGAGGTTTGAAGACCTTCATTTTGCCGCATATTTTACGGACAAATCGACAAATAAGACCGAACAGCGGCGATTTGATGTGAGGTTGACCAAAGAGCCGATTCATATCTACCTTGTCCGCCACGCCGACAACAATGCGAAGCTGCCGCTTACGGCCTACGTCTCTACGTTCTACGCGGACGGCACGCCCGCTAATTGCAAAGTTGAAATCGCATCAGGCGCTAAAACGCTCAACAGTTTTCGGACCAACTCGCTCGGCGCCGGAAAGTTAAAATTCGATTTTCCGGCCGAAGCGGCTGATTCGAGAAAGCTCGGGATAAAAATTGCCGCCCGCGACAAGAATGGAAAAACCGGCACTTTCGACGAAGAAATTTATCTTGATAACGACGATTCGACCAGGCTTGAGACCGACCGGACAATCTATAAACCCGGCGATATAGTCTCCGTCAGCCTGCTATCCACCCAGCGGGAAGGTCTCGTTTACATCGATGTTGTAAAGGATTCGACGGTCGTTGATTCGCACAATGTAAAACTCAGGAATGGAAAAGCGCAACTGAGTATTCCGTACCGCGAAGATTTCAGAGGAGCTCTGACGATCGCCGCATATTCCGACGAAAATAAGAATTACTGGAACTCGCAAATGAGATTTTCGCGGGGTATTATTTTTCCCGAAAGGCAGGGACTTAGGCTTGATGCAAAATTCTCGAGCAAAACCTTTCGTCCAGGGGAAAGCGCTAATGTTAAGTTTTCGGTTTGGGATGGTATCGGAAAAGCTTCGGAAAGCGCGCTCGGAATCGCGATCTTCGACAAATCGATCGAGGAACGCGCCCGTACCGATGCTGAATTCGGAAGCTATTTCAGTCAATACAGCAATTTGATGGGATCCGACCGTGCATTCGGCAACACTACGCTCAAGGATCTCAACGAGCTCGATCTATCCAAACCGGTGTCCGACGAGATCCAGCTTGCGGCCGAAATAATCCTTGCGACAAGCCACTATTATCCGAAGATTTATCACAGCAGTTTTGATGCAGACGATGTTCAGACCGTTTATTCGGAATACTTTAAGAAGCAGATCGCTCCAATTGAACGCATTCTGATGGACCAGTACGCAAATGATTTCTCTCATCCGGTCGACGGCGAGTCACTGCAAAATATTCTGAGCCGCAATGGCGTGAATTTTACCGACGTTCGTGATCCGTGGGGCGAAAATTACATCGCCGCCTTCGGCATTGAAAGATCGCAAATAATTCTCACACTGCGTTCGGCCGGCCCAGACAAAAAGCCAGGAACGCCCGACGATTTTCAGGTTGGAAAGGCCGGCTTTGCGTATTTTTCGAAAACCGGAAGGGCGATAGACTTGGCCGTTACCGACCACTTTCTACAAACCGGCGGCTTTTTGCGTGATCTGCCAGCACTATCGAAAATTCTTGTAAAAAATGGAATTGATCTAAGAAGCCTGAAGGATGCTTGGGGACGTGATTACAGAATAACGTTCGATATTGCGGGGCGAAATTACGTGATCCGCTTTAGGAGCGGCGGGGAGAACGGGATTTTCGATTCCGATCGATGGAACCGCGACGATTTCGATATTCTGACGGTTTACACCGACTACTTCGCGGTTAATGAGCGGCGGATCAACGAGATAATCAGCCGCTCGGTCAACGCCGGCAAGCAAAAATTTCCGCGCGATACGGCCGAGTTCACAAAACTCTTGATCGACAATGGGCTGGTTCTCGACACGGTTATGGACGGTTTCGGGCGGGCGGTCTATCTTACGTCGAGCATAAAGCCGCAGTACATCGATAGGACGGTCATAGAAAACGGCAAAACGATCATAAAGCCAACAACGGTCGAAATGCAGACGTTTACTCTGCGCGGCATGGGTGCAGACACGATTGACGGGTCGGACGATTTCGACCTTGCCACGTTCTCTAGCGTCATTAACGAACTACACGCCGGAACAGGATTTTCGAAGGCGGAGGTCCGTTCGTACGCTTTTTCAGGTGCAAGAGGCGCGATACGTGGCGTTATAACCGATTCGATGGGTGCCGTCATTCCCGGTGCCGAAGTAACGGC
Organism: Chloracidobacterium sp.; assembly: GCA_031404055.1. Classification (GTDB taxonomy): domain Bacteria; phylum Acidobacteriota; class Blastocatellia; order Pyrinomonadales; family Pyrinomonadaceae; genus OLB17. The sequence continues at coordinate 835 of JANNGV010000583.1, read as the reverse complement.
TGTTGACGAGAATGACGAAACAAAGACCTACGCCGCGACAAGCAACGACACCGGGGCATTCACACTCGAAAACTTGCCGTCCGGCGTGTACCACGTAAGGGCAACTTCTACTGGGTTTAAGACTTTTCTTTACGACCATGTGTCGGTTCGATCACAAGCTGTTGTCGAAATTAACATCACTCTCGAAGTGGGAACCGTCGAATCTACGGTCGATGTACAATCGTCGGCAGAATCAGTCGTCAACACATCTTCCTCTTCGATACGTAATACCGTTACGACAAAAACAGGCGGAAAAATCGCCTTTCGATACGCCGATCAAACATCGACGCCCCGTCTTCGCGAGTATTTCGCGGAAACCCTTTTGTGGAACCCTGAACTTTTGACCGATAAAAAAGGCCGTGCGGAGTTGAGTTTTAAGCTGGCGGACAATATCACGACATGGAAGATGTACGCGATAGCCTCAACCAAGAAAGGCAAGATCGGCGTTGCCGAACAGGAATTCACGGCGTTCCAGCCATTTTTTGTCGATCTTGAGCCGCCAAAATTTCTGACGGAAGGTGATCAGATCTCGCTGCCCGTCCAAGTGCGCAATTACACCGGCGAACGACAGAAAGTCAACGTTTCAATGGCAAAAGGCGAGTGGTTCTCGTTCCTGAACGCAGACAAACAGCAGATCGAAGTTGAAGCCGGCGGTTCGCAGAATGCTATTTTCGGCTTTATCGCCGAAACGCCTGTAAAAGAAGGCAAGCAAAGGGTTACGGCCCTTTCGGGCAAGGAATCGGATGCGATCGAAAAGGCCGTGACCGTCCGCCCGAACGGCCGCGAAGTTATAAAA
>JANNGV010000582.1:0-3937 GCA_031404055.1 Chloracidobacterium sp. | reverse complement strand
TTCTCCAAAACCTTTTCAAGACGGTCGGTCGCGATATGATTTCGGACGATGTAAAAACTCAACCGGCTAGGAATTCCGACGGCGCGGGCCGACGCGGCTTAGCAAGACCGCCTTCTCAACACAATAGCCTCGCGTCCGAGTTAAAAGCCTGCTCGCCGTTAGCCCTTCACGGCGTAGATCAAGAACGTAAGGATCGTACTGAAATCCGTCCCGCACGGCGTAATACAGCTGTACAGCCTTTTCCGTATCCGTGGATACACCAGCCGTGTTCGACATTGCGAAATCGCGGACGGAGGCGTCATCGGAATCTAAAAATTCGGTTGATTTTAAAAATTCATTCATAAGAACGAAAACTATTTTGCCGCGGATTAGCACGGATGGACGCGGATATGAATAGAACAAATGAACATTCTTAATATCCGCGTTCATCTGCGTTCATCCGCGGCAAATGTTCCTCAAGCATTCACCGATTTCATCATCGCTTCCGGATAGCGTAACCCGGACGCGGCGTCGCGCGGAAATACTTCGTTTATCCGTTCCACCTCATCGGCCGTCAGTTCAATATCCACGGCGGCTGCATTTTGTTCAATATACTTGCGGCGTTTCGTTCCGGGTATCGGCACTAAATCTTCGCCCTGAGCAAGGACCCACGCCAGGACCAGTTGCGATGCAGCGACACCTTTCTCCTCGGCAATTTCCTTGATCCGTTCTACGAGCTTTATGTTCTTATCAAAATTATCGTCCTGAAAACGCGGATTCGTACGCCGCCAATCGTCGTCTTCCAGATCGTCGATAGTCTTGATCTCACCGGACAAAAATCCGCGTCCGAGCGGCGAATAGGGCACAAGGCCGATGCCCAGCTCGCGGGCCGTCTCGAGCACTCCGTTGTCCTCAACATCCCGTGTCCACAGGCTGTATTCGCTTTGAAGAGCCGTGATCTCGTGAACGGCCGACGCCTTTTTTAGCGTATCGGCTGAAGCTTCGGACAGGCCAATATGCCGAATTTTACCTTCGTCTATCAACCTCGCCATCGCACCAACGGTTTCCTCAATAGGCGTGTCGGGGTCGACCCGGTGAAGATAATAAAGATCGATCGTGTCGATATCGAGCCGTTTCAGGCTTGCTTCGACCGCTTGTCGAACGTACTCGGGCCGTCCGTTAATGCTCCGTGCCGCGGGATCGGAAGGATCCGCGACGATACCGAATTTTGTCGCCAGAATGAACTTGTCCCGCCTGCCTTTCAGCGCATTTCCGACAAGCTCTTCGTTTATATATGGTCCGTATATGTCGGCCGTATCAAGAAAATTAACTCCAAGTTCCAAGGCACGGTCGATCGTAGCCAACGACTCAGTCTCGTCCGCGTCACCGTAAGCAAAGCTCATGCCCATGCATCCGAGCCCGATGGCAGATACTTCGAGACTATTTCCTAATGTTCGTGTTTTCATTTTCACCCTCCGATTGCCTGGGCTTTCATTCCAGGGAAGGTCGTCTCCACACCAACCTCGCGCCACGGTGCGATATCCTTCTTGACGTTTTCCAGCTCGGCTTCGATTGCACCTATAGCATCTTCACCCAGCGGCAAACGGAGCGGTGGATTTTCTGATTCGACTACTTTTATCATCGCTTGTGCCGCCTTTCGGGGATCGCCCGGCTGCTTGCCATCGTTTTCCTTTAACCACCCAAGAAATCCATCGGTAGAAGGGTATAGGTCAGCCAAACGATTTTCTCCAACTGCGAGTGATCGTCCGTTAAAATCGGTTCTAAAAGCTCCAGGCTCAATTATCGTAACCTTAATGCCAAGATGTGCCGCCTCAGCCGCAAGGGCTTCGGAAAACGCCTCGATCGCGAATTTGCTGGCGGTGTAAAAACCGGACGACGGAAATGCGATAAACCCGCCAACCGAAGACAGATTAAGAATGTGTCCGGATTTTTGCTCACGCATTTGCGGCAAAACCGCCCGCATTACATCGACCGCACCAAAAACATTGGTCTCGAACTGATGCCTGAACTGAGCATCAGTTGCTTCTTCGATCGCCCCGATCAACCCGTAACCGGCGTTGTTGACCAAAACATCTATTCGCCCAAATTCCTTCACGGCTTCCGCGATCGCGGAACGCACTTCATCCGGCTTTGTCACATCCAGTTTCACTGCACGAGCCGCCTCCGGAAATTTATCTATCAGATCTTTCAGAACCTCCGGCTTTCGTGCGGTAGCTACCACGCGATGCCCCTGCTCCAAAACCTCTTCGGCCAACTCGCGGCCGAAACCCGTTGAACTTCCCGTAATAAACCAAACCCTTTTTTCGCTCATTTTTTTTCTCCTTGATCGTTACTTACTACTTTGCCTGGGCGGTTCCCGTTTCGGGGAAATCCGCTCCCTCACTAGTTTCGGCCCAGGCGTCAAAATCGTTTTTCAGATCATCGAGCTTTAACCGGGCATTCTTCAGCGCGGCCTTGCCCAAAAGTAAATTGAACGGCGGATTGTCCGACTCCACCGCGGTCACGATAGCCTTCGCAGCCCGGACCGGATCGCCCGGCTGATTTCCGCTGTAGCCACGGATACTCGACTGATTTGCTCCGGCCGTCTCGGCATAATCGGCGATCTTGTTTGTCGCGTCGTTCGCCGAGCGTCCAGCCCAATCGGTGCGAAATCCGCTCGGCTGGACCAAAATGACCCTGATGCCAAGAGGGTCAACTTCCTTTTTGAGAGCCTCCGAGAAACCATTCACCGCAAATTTCGTGGCGTTGTAATAGCCAACGCCGGGGAAACCGACAAATCCGCCAATGGACGAAATATTGACGATAAACCCGCTTTTCTGCTCGCGCATTGACGGCAAAACGGCCCGAGTCATTTCCGCCAAGCCCCAAAAATTAGCTTCGAACATTGAACGGACCTCGGCTTCGTCACTTTCTTCGACAGCACCGAAATAACCGAAACCAGCGTTATTTACAAGAACGTCGATGCGGCCAAAATGGGCCGCCGCCTCGATGACAGAATCCTTGACCTGCTGTTTGTCCGTTACATCCAGTGGGATGGCCAATGCATTTTCTTTGTTGATCTCGACCAAATCCCGTACTTTGCTCGTATCGCGAGCCGTTACCACGACCCGATGGCCATTCTGCAATAAGTATTTTGCCAGTTCACGTCCAAATCCTGTTGAACATCCTGTTATAAGCCAGACCTTTTTCTCGCTCATATTTATGCCGCTGCCCCCTTATTTAATGTCGGATAATCGGTGTAGCCCTTTTCGCCAGTGTTCGAATAAAACGTTGGAACGTCCGGCGAATTCAATTCCGTTTCTTGTTTGAACCTCTCCGGCAAATCTGGATTCGCCAAAAATAGTTTGCCGTAAACGATTGCATCCACTTTGTTCCCAGCCAATGCTTTTGCACCGGATTCCCGCGTAAATCCGCCGTTGACGAAATAAGGGCCATCGAACAAGGGCCGCAATTTTGTGTTCCAATCAATATCCATGTCAGGCGTCTCTTCAAAGCCGATGTGCAGATAAGCCAGATTCTTCTGGTTCAATTCGCTCACAACATTTGGATAAAACTCTTCGGCGTTTGCATCTTTCATATCGTTGAAAGGTACCGTAGGCGACAGTTTTACACCGAACTTTTCGGAACCGATGGCTTCGGAAATCGCATCAACGACTTCAAGCAAAAATCGAGCGCGGTTAGTGTTCGAACCGCCATACTCGTCCGTCCGCAGATTGGTGTTTGTTCCCAGAAATTGGTGGACGAGATATCCGTTCGCGCCATGAAGCTCGACGCCGTCAAAGCCAGCTTGAATCGCGTTTTTAGCCGCCGTCGCAAAATCCCGGACGGTTTGCTTTATCTCTTCGGCCGTCAAAGCCCGCGGCTCGACAAATTCTTTCATGCCGTCATCGGTGTAGTTCTGGCCGGCGGCTTTAACAGCGGACGGCGCGACCGGCTT
>JANNGV010000581.1:0-9297 GCA_031404055.1 Chloracidobacterium sp. | reverse complement strand
CTTTCGAGCGGTTTTCCCCAGCGACTCGGTGGTCTGCGTTAGATCCAAAAGATCGTCCGTGATCTGAAACAGGAGGCCGAGTCGTGATGCGTAATCCCTAATCGCTCCGATCTCTGCTTCAGTGCCGCCGCCGATGATTACCCCGGCTTTACCGCAGGCAGCTATGAGAGCACCGGTTTTTAGCCTGTGAATCTTCTTGATCGCGTCAATGGAAATTTGCCTGCCTTCGGCCTCCAGATCAAGGTGCTGACCGGCTACCATTCCGAACGGAGTTCCCGCCGCCCTGGCCAGTTCCGCCACCAAATTTATCCGCATTTCGGCGGTTAAAAGTTCGTCTTCCGCAACGGCCTGAAACGCAAGCGTTTCAAGCACATCGCCGGCGAGTATTGCTGTCGCTTCGCCAAACTTCTTATGACAAGTCTCGCGGCCGCGACGCAGATCGTCATTGTCCATCGACGGCAGATCGTCGTGGATGAGCGAATATGTGTGGATCATCTCAACCGCTGACGCCGTCCGCAGCAGTTTTTCGGTATCGGCCCCGAATGTCTGCCCGACGGCAAATACCAAAGCGGGGCGAAACCGCTTGCCGCCGGCAAAAAGGCTCCACCGGATTGCCGAATGAAGAATTTCCGGTTCCACGTCGGCAGCCGGGATCAATTTGTCGAGCGATTCATCGACGATCCGTATGGATTCGGCAATGAACAATTCTAAATCATTCATTAGTCAAGAATTATCGTTCATCGCGTTTTACTTTTCAAAAGCGTATGTCAGAGACGTGCTTTTTGCGAATTGCGATTCGATAATGTAAATTTCTTTTATCTTATGGCGATCAGTAACGATGAATTTCGCGCCGCCTTGTCACGCTTTCCGAGCGGAGTTACCGTTGTCACGACGAAGGATGCCGATGGCATATTCCACGGAATCACCGTGTCGGCATTTTGCTCTCTTTCGCTAGAACCGCCGTTGGTATTGATCTGTATCGAAAAATCCGCGGGCAGCCACGATGCTCTTGCGGAGTCAAAGGCGTTCGTGGTCAATATTTTGAGCTCGACACAGTCGGCACTTTCGGAACAATTTGCGTCGCTGCTGCCGAACAAGTTTAATGGCGTCCCATTCCGCGCGGGTTTTAACGAGATGCCTGTGCTGGAAGGTGTTGTGGCGAGCCTCGAATGCAGCTTAAGGCAGATTTCCGACGGTGGCGATCATACGATCTTTATCGGTTTAGTTGAAAATGCGTCGATAAACGAGGGTTTCCCGCTTGTCTATTCGCGAAGCTCCTACTGGACGATCACCGACCGTTAGGCGCTACGGATGAAAATGGAAAGGATCTGGTTCAAAATTGCATCCTATTTTGCGGCGGCCGTCATTCTCGGCACCTTTGCTCTCGCTGTGTCGGCACAAGGAAAACTTAACTGGTACAAAGGGAATACGCACACGCACACTCTTAACAGCGACGGCGATTCGACGCCGGACGATGTGGTGAAATGGTATCGAGAACACGGGTACAACTTCCTGTTTATTACCGATCATGAATATATAACCGACGTTGGCCCGCTCAACAACCTTTATGGAAAAGCGGACAGCTTTATTGTCATAAGTGGTCAGGAAGTGACCGATTCGTACGACAAGAAGCCCTATCATCTGAACAGTTTAGGAGCCTCCAGGGTTGTGATGCCAAACCGGCTGCCAGGTGCGGTCGAAACGCTGCAAAAAAACATCGACGAAGTACGAAACGCGGGTGGAATTGTCCAGATCAATCATCCGAATTTTGGATGGGCGTTGAATGCTGAAAGCCTTATAAAGCTGCAAAACTACACGCTGCTCGAGATCCACAATGGTCATCCGCTGGTGAATAATCTCGGCGGCGGCGGGGTGCCGAGCGCCGAAGGAATGTGGGACGCCGTGCTGACGAGCGGCAAGCTAGTTTTTGGCGTCGCGGATGACGATTCGCATTACTTCAAACGCATCGGCCACCCGACTGCTCCGACGCCCGGACATGGATGGATTTACGTGCGTGCTGCGGATCTGACAGCGCGTTCAATCCTGGACGCCCTTCGTAAGGGTGATTTTTATTCATCGACCGGTGTGGAATTGTCTGAGTATGAGGCTACCGATAAGACGATTACGATCACAATAAAAGAAGAGCGAAACAGCAAATACCGCATTCAGTTCATTGGCAGCGGCGGAAGCGTTTTGAGCGAGGTTCTGAGCAGTCCGGCAACGTACAGCATTAAAGGAAACGAAGGCTACGTGCGCTCCAGGATCATCGAATCGAACGGCAAAATGGCCTGGACGCAGCCGGTTATGATCTCCAAACTCAAGAGCCAAAGAAGCAGTGGCAACTAACTGTCCAAAATCTCTTGAAGGTCGCCCTCCGTCAAGCTATATGTTTCGTTGCAAAAACCGCATGTCATTTTCGCCCCGTTATCTTCAACCAACATCGACGCAACCTCATCGTTACCCAGCGATCCGATAAGCAAGATCGCTTTTTCCATCGAGCAATTGCACCGGAATTCGACCGGCGTTTCGTCAAGGATCTCAAAATCGATCTCGCCCAACGCGAGCCTCAGCAGGTCTTCCGGCGTCGCCCCTTCCCTAATTACCGATGTAAGATGCGGCGCGTGCCTGATCGTGTCCTCGATCATCGTGATAATGTGCTCATTCGCTCCGGGAAGCATTTGAACGAGCACGCCACCGGACGCCGCCACGAACGGCTCACCACTTCGCAAAAGCACACCAAGTAGAACAGCGGACGGAATCTGTTCCGATTTTGCAAGGTAATAAGCAAAATCTTCGGCGATCTCGCCCGAAACGATCGGCACCGACCCGACATACGGCTCTTTGTGGAAGCCCATTTCAAAGCCCGATTCGCGGATCACATAAAATGTTCCGTCGCCGACGACTCCCTTCACATTGAACTTACCGTTATCGGAGGGCGGAAGTTCTGCATGCGGGTTCCTTACATAACCGCGAACGTTGCCGTTGCCGGTCGTTTCGGCGACGATATTGCCAACCGGCCCGTCTGATTCGATCTTCACCGTAAGGCGGTCAAAATCCTTGAACGTTCCGCCGAGCAGCAGCGTCCCCGTCAGCACACGCCCAAAAGCAGCGGACACGGTTGGCGAGGTCTGATGGCGGCGAATCGCCTCTTCAAGCACGCCCGTTGTTATCGCCGCCAGCACGCGGATCGTGCCGCCAGCCGCCGTCCCCTGAATTAACTTGTCCATTATTTAAGTTTCGGAAAAATGTTAAGTCAAAGTCAAACGCGTCCAACTTAAACAGTTACATTAACTTACGCTTTCTATTGTTGACTGATTTAGCATTAACACAACATCTTGTGTAAAATTTTTATTGACATAACGATTCGCCTCGCTTACTATTTTCTCACTTGAGGATCATTTAAGCTGCCGTTCTCAAGCCCGAATAATTACAATCCCTTCGTCAAAAAGCTTCTGGAATGCTATTTCAAATGTTAAAATAGTATTACGCAAATATCCGTGTCCGGTACAAGGGCACAAGGAGATAAGCCAAGAATGAGCACAGTTTTTGAGCCTGTCAAAACAGGCGGAATTATGGCAAAAACAACCGGCAATGGTGTAGGAACGGCTGTCGGACGCGAGATCATACCACCCGGCCTGAATGCACAGAAAGTTATAACAAAGCGTTATGCCCTGAAGGATGAGAACGGCGAACCGCTTGAGACTTGGGGAGATATCGTGCGGCGGGTCGTCAGCCATGTCGCGAGCGTAGAGAATGATCCGAGGAAACAAAGCCTGTTTTACAACGATATGATGCCCGTCATGCTCAATCGCGAGTTTGTGCCGAACACGCCATGTCTCGTCAACGCGGGCAAGCCAAAAGGGCAGCTTGCCGCGTGCTTTGTCCTCAATGTGCCGGATTCCATCGAAGGGATAATGGAGCATGCCCAGAACGTCGCTATCATCCATCAAACGGGCGGCGGGACAGGCATGACCTATGAATTTCTGCGCCCCGCAGGTTCGATGGTCAATTCCACGCGTGGCGTCGCCTCGGGGCCGGTAAGCTTCATGAACATCGTCAATCAGACAACCGAGGTTGTTAAGCAGGGCGGCGTCCGTCGCGGTGCGAACATGGGCATCCTCGCCGTAAAGCACCCGGATATATTGCGTTTTATCCACGCGAAGAACGACCAGAGCAGCCTGACGAACTTCAATATCTCGGTAACGGTGACTGACGCCTTTATGGAGGCGGTCGATCACTCCGTTTGGTTCCAGACGGAATTCAATGACGAGCCCTGGACACAAAGTGTCTTCGATCCGGTTACCGGTACCGATTACGTTCTGTATCGTAAGCCCGATGGCTCGATTGCGACATTTGCCGACAAATTTGCCTTTGAAACCGCCGATCTTTCAGACTGCACTATCGAACAGCCGCCGATACCGGGGATGGTTTTCGCCCCGGACATTTGGAAACGAATTATCGCGTCGGCCCACAAATACGCCGAGCCGGGCATTATCTTTATCGACGAGGTCAACCGCCACAACCACCTTATGGCCTCGATGGGCCCGATCTATGCATGCAATCCGTGTGGAGAGCAGCAGTTGCACTTCAATAACTCCTGCAATTTAGGCTCGATCGATGTTGCCAAATTCTATGTAAAGCACGGTGATGGGACGTCCGTCGAGGATTGCATCGATTGGGAAAGGCTCGGTCACACGACGCATCTGTGCACGCAATTTTTGGACAATGTTGTCGATGCCGGCTACTTCCCTCTTGCTGAGATCGACGATGTCGTAAAACGGACGCGTCCGGTCGGACTGGGAATTATGGGCTTTGCCGATCTTTGCCTCAAATTGCAGATCACCTACGGAGAAGGCGAATCGCTCGATCTTATTGATCGGGTGATGGGATTTGTCCGTTGCGAATCGTGGATGGCGTCGTTGACGCTCGGTGCCGAAAAAGGAGTCTTTCCGGAATTCGAAGCGAACCGCGAGGCGTACACGACGTTTCTTCAAGAAGAAATTGGTATTCCGAACGATGTGCCGGTCACACCGCGTAACTATGAAGTGACAACAATTGCACCGACCGGAACGATTTCGCTTATTGCCGAAACATCGTCCGGCATCGAGCCTAATTTTTCGTGGGCATACGTTCGCCAGGACACGGTTGGAACGCGCACTTATGTTCATACGCTGGCTGCCGAGACGCTTGGCATTGAGGTCGATCAAACCGACGACGAATCGATAAAAGCGGCCGCGCAATACGTGGTCGATCACGAAAGCGAGCTTCCCGACTATTTCATTTCAGCAATGAAGATAAAATCTCTTCAGCACGTCGAGGTGCTTGGCGCGGCCCAAAGGCATGTCGATAACGCGATTTCAAAAACCTGCAACGGAGCGGCGGATGATACGATCGAATCGGTCGACGAACTTTATCATCTGGCCCGCAAGCTCGGCTGCAAGGCCGTCAGCTATTACCGCGACGGCAGCCGCGAAGGGCAGGTGCTGAATTCTATGAAAGCTGTTAGGGAAGTAGGGGAGAAGGGGAGTGAAGGAGTGGAGGAGACTATCGGCTCGAATCCTCTACTCCCCGACTCCTCCACTTTCCGCGTAGAGCGTCCCCGCGAACTTCAGGGCTCGACCTGGCGGATCCCTTTCGACAATCAGAATCTGTACGTAACGGTAAATCATAACGGCGAACGGATACTTGAGGTGTTTGCGACCGGGCCGATAAGCCAGGGCGTTGGCTTGCTTGCTTCAAAAATGCTGCGTGGAGGCTTCGAAATTCGCGAAGTGTCGCGGAGTTTGAACAAGGTCACCGGAACCCACGCCGTCTGGTTCAATGAGCGGCTATTAACCTCGCCCGAACAAGCCGTTGCCGAATGCCTGCTGCTTATCGACCGGCGTTTGAAAAATTTGCCCGAATCGGAACGCGGTTTAACGAATCAAGACTCCACCGAATTGCGGGAGCCGAGGATGTCGAATCTCATCGGCGAATGCCCCGAATGCCGCGGCCAGCTCGAGCATGCATCGGGCTGCGATTACTGCCGCGATTGCGGATATTCAAAGTGTAAATAAGTCATCTTATTGGCGGCAATATGCGTCGTTAGAAGGATGAACCGTGGGATTTTACTTGATCGGCGTTCCGGCAAAAAACTTGACCGAAACGCCTTTTTTATGGTATTTCTTAGTATTGTTTCTCTTCGTAAAAGCAGTAATTCATTGCAGTAAGGAGTTCGAATGTCGAAGAAGTTATTTTTGTCCGTCGTCGCGATTTGCCTTTCATTTACCGCGCTGACGGATCTTGCCGTTGGAGGCGAAAACACTCCGAAGCGATCAAAGCGTGCGGAAAAAAAGCTAAACATTGCTGTTACTCCCTGGGGGCCGACCCAAGCCGACGTCGATGCCGCAAAGCGACGAGTGGAAACTAGTGATGCGGTAAAGCGCGAACTGAGCGGCTTCAAATTCCGGCAGGTTGGATTTGAGTATCTTTACGATTCGAACGAAAACAAAAGCCAGGCTTCCAGACCTCCGACGCGTTTCAGGGTGATCTATTACAATTACTCGAACGACATGACATTGTTTGCCGAAGGCGACTTTAATGGCAGCAGCGCGATTTCGACCCAGTGGGTGAGCGCGGTTCCCGGTGTCGGCAGCGAAGAGATCGCGGCAGCCTATCGAATTGTCGAGCAGGACACAGCCTTTTCATCTCTCAAACAGGCGAACAAGATCGATTTTTATGAGGCCATGCCGCCGACAACGGTCGTGGATGGTGAACGGCTGGTAAACATCGGCGTTAGAAATCCGCAGACCGGCGATAACGTTATCGTCGGTGTTAGTTTCAAGAACGACAAGCTGGTCCGGTACGCGAATAATGCCCCGCCAACTTCGGCGGCGGCACCGGAAGCCTGCGGTATTGCAAACTCCGGACAGGGCAGCAGCGGACAAGGCCTCGCCGGACAATATTCCCTGACGGTCAATGAGGCCGGCAGCGGCAGTCCGCTTTGGGAAATGCTTGTTCTGCGGCCATCGGCGTCGTCCGGGGCCAATTTCGAAAGATCCGGCCTTGAGATAAGAGATGTGAGATATAAGGGCAAGTCTGTCCTCAAACGCGGACACGTCCCGATCCTAAATGTTCAATATGTGGGCGGTTGCGGGCCGTTCAGAGACTGGCAATACTCAGAAGGATTCTTTAATGCCCCGGCGGCGGGAGCGTCGGATCCTGCATCGGGCATCAGGCTGCTTGCCCCTGGACAAGTGGCGACCACATCGGTCGAAAGCGGTAACGATACGGGAAATTTCCAGGGCGTGGCAATCTACACTCAGGATGTTGGATTCGGAACTGAGGTTGTGATGGTGACGGAAATGAATGCCGGCTGGTATCGATATATAATGGAGTGGCGATTTGCCGCCGATGGCACGATTCGGCCCAGATACGGTTTCGGGTCCGTCATCGATTCATGCGTCTGCATTCAACGCACGCATCATGTTTACTGGCGATTCGATTTCGACATCGTCAATGCAAACAATAATATCTACCAATTGGAACGCGGACGAAAGTTCTTGAAATCGATCGATGTAGAATCCGAAATCTTCAAGAATACTCAGAAAAGCCGCAGCTTCCTTATCCAAAACGCAACCGGCAACGAGGCATATCAAATCGTGCCGGGCGTCAATGACGGCACAGTATTGGATTTGAACGGGAATTTCGTCGATACATTCGGAGCGGGAGATTTTTGGCTCATGCGGTTCAAGGGAACTGCGGCAGCCCCGACGGAACTCGACGATTCGGGAAGCCAGGTTAGTGCAAATCTGTCGCCGTGGATAAACGGCGAAGGAATGCTCGCCCAGGATCTTGTGGTTTGGTATGCGGCGCACCAAGTACGCAGTGACGATACAAGCCGAGGCGGCGCCGCTCCTGAAGTAATCAACGGAAGCCATGTCGTGGGCCCGACTCTGCGTCCGGTTCGATGGTAGTTTTTTCGAGAATTAACTAAACTGAAAAGCAGTACGAACTATTGTGTTCTTACTGCTTTTTTATTGCGGCCGCAAAGATATTTCGTCCGTTCTTGATCAAAGTTATGCAATTAATCATCAACCGCCAATGTAGATCGGGCCTTCTGTTGACGCTGGCACTAGTCAGCTTTACCTGCTTTATTGTTGCAGGAAATACCGCGGGACAATCAATAACACAGAAACCGACGCCTACACCGACGCCTGTTGTACAGCGTGCAGTAATTGCGCCGACAACACTAACGGTTCAAACTTTAGATGATCTGCAGGCGAAGATACGCATGCGGATCGCACGGCCCGAAGTTCGCCGTGGGCAAATCGGTATCAAGATCATCTCTCTTAACACGGGCAAAGTGGTTTATGAGGATAACGGCGAGAAGTATTTTATGCCGGCGTCCAACATGAAGAACTTTACGGTGGCGACGGCTCTGGAAAAACTGACGCCGGATTTTCGCTTTGTCACAAGCGTTTTCGCGGCGGCGATGCCGGACGCGAATGGAGTGATAAAAGGCGATCTGCGGATATATGGCCGTGGTGATGTTTCGATCTCGACCAGCTTTTCCGAAGGCAACTACTATAAGGGCCTAGACGATCTCGCCGCCAAGATCGTCGCGGCGGGCGTAAAACGCATCGAAGGCGGCATTGTCGCTGACGATTCGTATTTTAAAGGCGACGCGATCCCCGGAAGCTGGGAATGGGACGATCTGCAATGGTATTACGGTGCCGAGGTTTCGGCCCTGCCGCTGAACGATAACGCGGTCGATTTAACTGTCAGGCCAGGTCCCGTCGGCTACTCATGCACGGTATCTCTTTCGCCGTACAATCCGATCTATCGCGTCAAGAATCTTTGTACGACAACCGCGACCGGAACACCGCGTACGCTCAAAATCGTAAAAGTGCTTGGTCAAAATCAGCTTGAGATAACGGGCACGCTGCCACGGGGAAATGCAGGCTTCACCGGCCCTGTCTCCGTTTCCCGTCCGGCCGAGCTTTTTGCCGCCCTTTTAAAGCAACGGCTTGAGCTAAAAGGCGTGGCGGTAACCGGACAATATCGGACCTACCAGAAGTCCTCCCTCACGCCGCCTTTAGAAGTGGTCGAAATCGTAAAGATCGAATCGCCGCCGCTCAGCCTTATTGCCGCAAAAACGATGAAGCCGAGCCAGAATATGTATACCGAAACGCTTCTGTGGACGCTCGGTGAAGAGGAGCGAAAACGTATTGACGTACTCTCGATCGGATCCACGGCTCCGCCTCCGCAACAGGATAGCTCCGCCCTGGGGATTTCGCAGGTAAAGAGTTTTTTGAC